>NZ_JBHSOF010000002.1:0-135897 GCF_042656005.1 Kitasatospora misakiensis
TCCGAGAACAGTCTCGGAGACCGGCGTCACTCAATGCAGCCGATCAGTCACATTCGCCAACAGCGTCTGGTTCGACCACCCGCGGGGCCCGCCGTTGTGCGTTCGCGTTCGTCGTTCGGTGCTCCGCCGTTCAGTGCTCCTCCGCGCCGTCCTCGCTCCACGTGGTGAGGCGGGCGGCGAGCGCTCGGACCTCGTCACGGAGGGCGGCCGGACGGCGGACCGTGAAGGGCCAGCCGAGGCCGGCGAGCAGCAGGGCCATACCGTCGAGGCGCTCGGCCCGGGCGCGGAACAGGACCCGCCCGTCCTCGGTGGCGGTGACCGTGCCCGCCGTGGGCGGGATCCGGTGGCGGGCCTCGTCGAGGCCGGCCGTGAGGACGACCTCGACCTCGTGCGTCCACGGCACCGAGGCGAGCGATTCCAGCACCCGCTGCACCGGGTCGACGTCCGCGGGCGGTTCGAACCCGGCCTCGCACGGTCGGACGGAGCGGATCCGGTCCACCCGGAAGGTCCGCTGCTCCCCGCTGCGGTGGTCCAGGCCCGTGGTGTACCAGCGGCCGGAGTGGAAGACCAGCCCGTACGGGTCGAACTCGCGCTCGCTGGGCGCGCCGTCGCGGTCCCGGTAGTCCAGCCGGACCCGGCGGCGCCGGCGCGCCGCCTCGGCGAGCGTGAACAGCGCCTCGGCCGCCGGGCTGGGGCCGGATGCGGGCGCGGCGGTCAGCCCGACGGTCTGTTCGACGGCCGCGACCTGGTCGCGCAGCGCCGGCGGCAGCACCCGCCGGATCTTGGCGAGCGCCGACTCCCCGGCCTGCTCCCCCACCGACAGCCCGGACCGTCGGCCGGCCAGCAGCCCCAGCACCACGGAGGCAGCCTCGTCGCCGGTGAGCATCAGCGGAGGCAGCCGGAAGCCCGGCAGCAGTCGGTACCCGCCGTAGCGGCCGCGCTCGGCCTGGACGGGGATGCCGAGTTCGGCGAGCCGGGCCGCGTAGCGGCGCACGGTGCGGACGTCGACCTCCAGCCGCTCGGCGAGTTCGGCGCCGGTGAGGCCGGGCCGGGCCTGGAGCAGTTCGAGGAGGGCGAGGATGCGGCTGACCGGGTGTTCCACGGCGCTGCGCTCCTCCCGTCTCGTTCCGTTCGATCCGTTCGTTCTGTCGGACGATCGGCCGCGTGGTCGACCGCGATCGACACGGTGATTAATCCGGTCGAGTTCTGTCCGGTTGCGATTCTAGGGTCGGAGTCGACGGCGGGCGCCGGGTGACGGGTCAGGACCGGCACCGGGCCCACGACACGCATTCCACGAGAGGATCGCCCCATCATGAGCACCTTCGTACTCGTCCCCGGTTTCTGGCTCGGTGCCTGGGCCTGGGACGCGGTCGCCGAACCGCTGCGCGCCGCGGGCCACACCGTGCACGCGGTGACCCTGCCCGGGCTCGCCGAACGGGCCGGCGAGGCCACGCCGGAGACCGGCACCGAGACCCACATCGCCGACCTCACCGACCTGTTGGTCCGTGAGGACCTCCGGGACGTGGTCCTGGTGGCGCACAGCGGCGGCACCATCGCCGTGTCCGGCGCGGCCGACCGGGTGCCGGAGCGGATCCGGCGGGTGGTGTACCTCGACTCCGGCCCGCTCGCCGACGGTACGGTGCTCGCGGACCTCTGGGAGCCGGCCTACCGCGCCACGCTGGAGGCCACGATGGTCAACGGGCGGTGGCTGCCGCTGCCGTCCTGGGAGGTGCTGGCCTCCGACGGCGCCGATGTGACGGGGATCGACGAGGCCGGGCTGGCGCGGTTCCGCGAGCGGGCCACCGACCAGCCGGCCGGGACGCTCTACCAGCCGGTGCGGCTGACCGGCGGGGGCGCGAAGCTGCCGAAGGCCCTGGTCTCGTGCACGATCCCGCTGGCGCAGGTCCGGGAGATGATCGCCGCCGGGCACCCGTACTTCGCGGCGCTCGGCGGCCCGGAGTGGGAACTGCGCGAGGTGCCGACGGGGCACTGGCCGATGTTCTCCCGGCCGGCCGAAACGGCGGCGGCGCTCGCGGAGTTGGCGGAGCTCGCGTAGGGGGTCCGTCCCCCGGCTCCGGGCCGGGCGGGCCAGCCCGGCCGGGGCCGCGGTCGCGGCCGTGGTCGCCGCACAACGTGAAGGTCACGAGGGTGTGAAGGGTGTCCCCGGCTGTCGCTTCGCCCGCGTGTTCGGCTGCGCCGGGCGGGCCGGTCGGCGCAGGATGGACACGACATCACGGCACACCCTGAGCGGGCCCGCGCCGCACCGGCGCACGCCGGACCGCACCGGCCCGCCCGGTCGAGAAGCACCGATCAGAGCACGGATACAAGAGCACGGAGGAGCACGCATGACCTCTCCCCAGTCCACCACCCCCGAGGAGTTCGACGTCATCGTGATCGGCGCGGGCCCCACCGGCGAGAACGTCGCCGACCGGACGGCCGCCGCCGGGCTGCGCACGGTGATCGTGGAGAGCGAGTTGGTCGGCGGCGAGTGCTCCTACTGGGCCTGCATGCCGAGCAAGGCGCTGCTGCGCCCGGTGGCCGCGCTGGCCGACGCCCGCGCGGTGGCCGGGTCCCGGGAGGCGGTCGGCGGCGGTGCGCTGGACCCGGCCGCGGTGCTCGCCCGGCGCGACTCGTTCACCTCGCACTGGCAGGACGACGGCCAGGTGCAGTGGCTCCGCGACACCGGCATCGAACTGGCCCGCGGCCACGGCCGGCTGGCCGGCGAACGGCAGGTGACCGTCGAGGCGGAGGACGGCGGCGAGCGACTGCTGGTGGCCCGGCACGCCGTCGCGATCTGCACCGGCAGCCGGCCGGTGCTGCCGTACGACGTCACCGGGCTGGCCGACGCCCGACCGTGGACCAACCGTGAGGCGACCGGCTCGCCCACCGTCCCCCGGCGGCTCGCGGTGGTCGGCGGCGGGGTGGTCGGCGTGGAGCTGGCCACCGCCTGGCGGGCGCTCGGCTCGGAGGTGGTGCTCCTGGTCCGCGGCAGCGGGCTGCTGCCCCGGATGGAGCCGTTCGCCGGCGAGCTGGTCGCGGACGGCCTGCGGGACCTCGGCGTGGACCTCCGCTTCGGGACCGAGGTCACCGCGGTGGAGCGGCGCGCGCTGGACGGGGCGGACGGGGCCTCCGAGGTCGCCCTCACCCTCGGCGACGGCGGGCGGCTGACGGTGGACGAGGTGCTGTACGCCACCGGGCGCGCGCCCCGCACGGCGGACGTCGGCCTGGAGCAGGTAGGCCTGCACCCCGGCAACTGGCTCGACGTGGACGACAGCTGCACCGTGCTCGGCGTCGACGGCGCGTGGCTGTACGCCGCCGGGGACGTCAACCACCGGGCGCTGCTCACCCATCAGGGCAAGTACCAGGCGCGGATCACCGGCGGGGCGATCGTCGCCCGCGCCCAGGCGCGTCCGCTGGACACCGCGCGCTGGGGCGCGCACGCCGCGTCGGCCGACAGCGCGGGCGCGCCGCAGGTCGTCTTCACGCAACCGGAGGTCGCCTCCGTCGGCCTGACCCTCCACGCCGCCGAGCAGGCCGGACTGCGGGTCAAGGTGATCGACCACGACCTCGGCGCGGTCGCCGGCGCCTCGCTCTACGGCGACGACTACCGAGGCCGGGCCCGGGTCGTCTTCGACCTGGACCGGGAGGTGCTGGTCGGCGCGAGCTTCGTCGGGCCGGGCGTCTCCGAACTGCTGCACTCGGCGACGATCGCGGTGGTCGGGGAGGTGCCGATCGACCGGCTCTGGCACGCGGTGCCCGCGTACCCGACGATCAGCGAGGTCTGGTTGCGGCTGCTGGAGGGCTGCCGGGGCTGACGACGCTGACGGCGCCCGGTGGCGCGGCGCCCGGGTCCGCCCGGGCGCCCGCGCCGGGTGGTCGGCGTCCGGCGCGGCGAGATGTGGCGGGCGTCCGACGGCGGGACACTGGCCCAGGAGGGGTGTCCGGGCGGGGGCCGTTTCGCCGAGCAGGTGGTGTGTGGCAATGACCGAGGTGCTGTTGGCCGTCGGAACCGAGAAGGGCCTCTTTCTCGGACGGAGTCGTGACCGGCTGAAGTGGGAGTTCAGCGGGCCGCACTTCCGGATGAACGCGATCTACTCGGTCGCCATCGACCGCCGTGACGGTCGGACCAGACTCCTGGTGGGCGCCGACAGCAGCCACTGGGGCCCGTCGGTGTGGCGCTCGGACGACCTCGGGGCGAGCTGGTTCGAACCGCCCACCCCGGCGATCCGCTTCCCCGAGAGCACCGGCGCCTCGCTCACCCGGGTCTGGCAGCTCCAGCCGGCCGGCCCCGAGGCCCCGGGCGTGGTCTACGCGGGCACCGAACCCGCCGCGCTGTTCCGCTCCGAGGACGGCGGCGAGACCTTCACGCTGGTCGAGTCGCTCTGGAACCACCCGCAGCGCGCCGAGTGGGGCGCCGGCTACGGCGGTCAGGGCCTGCACACCGTCCTCAGCGACCCGCGCGACCCGGAGCGGCTGCTGGTCGCCGTCTCCAGCGGCGGCGTCTACCGCAGCAAGGACGGCGGCCGCAGCTGGGAGCCGTCCAACAGCGGGCTGCGCGCCGAGTTCCTGCCGGAGGAGAACCAGTACCCCGAGTTCGGCCAGTGCGTGCACAAGGTCGCCCGCGACGCCGTCAACCCGGACCGGCTCTACCTGCAGAACCACGGCGGCGTCTACCGCAGCGACGACGGCGGCGAGAACTGGCGCTCGATCGCCGCCGGCCTGCCCGCCGACTTCGGCTTCGCGATCGCCGCCCACCCGCACCGCGCCGACACCGCGTACGTGTTCCCGCTCGGCGGCGCCGACGACCGGATCCCGCCGGGCCGTCGCTGCCGGATCTTCCGCACGAACGACGCGGGCGACAGCTGGCAGGCGCTCGCCGAGGGCCTGCCCGGCGAGGACCACTACGGCATCGTGCTGCGCGACGCGCTGCGCACCGACGACCTCGCACCGGCCGGCATCTACTTCGGCAACCGCACCGGCGACGTCTACGCGAGCCACGACGAGGGCGGGCACTGGGCGCTGGTGGTCTCCCACCTGCCGGACGTCCTCTGCGTCCGCGCGGCCGTGATCGCGGACTGAGGCCGGGGCCCGGACCTCAACCCGCCGACGTTTTCTCCTGGTTGACCGCCGGTCGGTTGATCCCGAAGGGCCGTTCGCCGAGCATGGCGGAGGACGGGGCGTGCCGACGGGCATGCCGACGCGCAAGGATCGGACCGACGACGTGGCACAGGCGCAGGGCGACTGGCAGTACGGGTACGGAGCCGACGGGGTCGCCCTCGTGCGGTACGAGCGGGGCGAACGGGACGGCCGCCCCTGGGCCGACCGCCTGGAGGTGGTCGACCCGCGCGCCGACCTGACGGCCCAGGCCGCGTTCGTACAGACGGAGTTGGCGGGGTGGGTGGTCTCCGGCCCGTTCACGCTCGGCGAGGAGCTGGTGCGCCAGGGGGCCACCGTGCTGCGCCACGGCCACACGATGCACCGGAGCCTCACCGACACGCCCCCGCCCGAGGGTTGGGCCGCCTGGGCGCGCACCCCGTTCCGGGACGGGCTCCGCGCCGTACCGTGCGACCGCGGGGCCGAGGAACTGGCCCCGGTCTCCCGGGCCGCCTTCGGCCCCGGTCACCCGGACCACGTCCCGGCCGAGGAGCAGGGCGACCAGGGTGAGCAGGGTGAGCTGGGTGAGCAGGCCAAGGTCGGGAAGCTCGCCGCGCTGCTGGCCGGGCAGGTCATAGGGCCCCTGCTGCCGTCCAGCGCCCTGGTCGTGGACGGCACCGACCGGGTGGTGGCCGGTGCCGTCCTCACCGACTGGAACGGCCTGCCCTGGATCGCCCACGTGTTCCGCGACCCCGCGCGCGGCTACCCCGGCCTCGGCCGCGACCTGCTGCGCCGCGTCATCGCCGACGTCGCCACCGGTGGCGCCACCGAGATCGGACTGGCCGTGACCGAGGGCAACCGGGCCCAGCAGCTGTACGAGGAGCTGGGTTTCACGACGACGCGCAGCTCGCTGACGGTCGTCGTCCCCTGAGTCTCGGGGAGTCACCCCCGTCGCCCTGGAGCCGGCCCTCAGGGGTGGGCCAGCTCCAGGACGGCTATCCCGGCCAGCACGGCCGCGCTCGCCGCCATCCGCAGCCGCCCGAGGCGCTCCCGGAAGACCACGGTGGCGATCAGTGCGGCGATCACGATGCTGGTCTCGCGCAGCGCGGCGATCGTCGCGAGGTTCCCCCGGGACTGCGCCCACACCACGAGCCCGTAGGCGGCCAGCGACAGCACCCCGCCGAGCAGCCCGAACGGAACCGCCGGTCCGGCCCCGGCCAGCAGGCCCCGCCCCCGGCGCGCCCGGGCGATCAGCGCCAGGACCGGCCCCTGGAGCAGGAACAGCCAGGCGACGTAGCCGCCGACCGTCCCCGCGTGTCGGACGCCGGCGCCGTCCGACACGGTGTACGCGGCGATCATCACCCCGGTGCCGAGGGCCGCCCCGAGCGCGGGCAGCTGGGCGCGGCTCGGGATCCCCCGGGCGAAGGCCAGCCCGACCAGTCCGCAGGAGATGACGGCCACGCCGAGCAGCTCCCCGCCCCCGGGCGCCTCGCCGAGGACCGTCACCGACAGCACCGCCACCAGCAGCGGCGCCGAGCCGCGCGCTATCGGGTACATCTGCCCGAAGTCCCCCAGCTGGTAGGCGCGCAGGAGCAGCAGCTGGCCCGCCACCTGCATCGCCACGGAGGCGAGCAGGTACGGCCAGGCGGCGGCCGCCGGGAGCGGGTTGAGCACCACCAGGACCACCGCGCACGCGGTGTACGCGAGGTTGATCAGGGCAAACCCGACGAGCTTGTCCTCGATCCGGTGCGCCAGACCGTTCCACACCGCGTGCAGGACGGCGGCGGTCAGAACGGCCACGGGAACGGCGGCGGCCACGGCGAAACTCCCCTCCAACGAACGATCAGGTCCGGAATCAGGTTCCACGGTACACTGCATCCATGGAAGAGCGTTCCGAATTTTCTCCGCTGGAATCCCAGCTGGCCGCGCACATCCGCGCCCGACTCGGCGAGCTGCGCGGCAGCGAGGCGCGGGTCGCCCAGGTGGTCCTCGCCCGGGGCGCCGATCTGGTCGGCCTCAGCGTCAGCGACGTCGCCGAGCTGGCCGGGACGGCGTCCTCCTCGGTGGTCCGGGCCTGCCAGCGGCTCGGCTTCCGGGGCTACCAGGAGCTGAAGATCGCCGCCGTCCGCCAGGCCCCGGCCCCCGCGGCGGACGCGTCCGACACCCGGGACCCGGCCGCCCGCGCGCTCGCCGACACCGTCCGCGCCGCCCGGGAGGCGCTCGACGGGATCGGCACGACGCTCACCCCCGACGGGCTGCGGGCCGCGGCCGACGCGCTGAACGCCGCCGACCACGTCCTGGTCCTCGGCGAGGGACTCTCCGGCGCGGTGGTCCTGGACGCCGCCTACCGGCTGCGCGCCCTCGGCCTGCGCACCGACTCCCCCGCCGACCCGAGCACCGCCCAACTGGCCGCCGCCCAACTGCCGCCCACCGCCGCCTGCCTGGCCGTCAGCCACACCGGGGCCACCCGCACCGTGGTCGACACCGCCCGCCACGCCCGCGCCAACGGCGCCACGGTGATCGCGCTCACCAGCTACGCCCGCTCACCCCTCAGCGAAACCGCCACCCACACCCTGGTCGCCGGCGGCCAGGACCTCGTCTTCGGCCTGGAGACCACCGCCAGCCGCATCGCCCACCTGACCGTCCTGGACGCACTGACCCTCACCCTGCTCACCCTCCGCGGCGAACCCGCCGAGCAGTCCCTACGCCGCTCCGCGGACGTCACGGCCGACCAGATGTACTAAAGGGACGGACGCGCCCTGACCGGCCACGCACCCCGCACGACCGCGTCGGCGACCGGAAGTCGATCATGATGTTGCGGTGGGCGGTGTGGGGAGCAGGGGGGATCTGGTGGGGGAAACGCGTGGCTCGGCGGGGGGCGTGGCGCCGGCGGGCCGGTTCGAGTGGTTCCGCGGGGCGGTGTCGACCGATCTGATGCCCCGCGCCGCTGGCCTCAGCCCCGAGATCACCCACGTCGACCTGGGTCCCGTCCGGCTGTCGAGCCTCGCCTACCCACCGGTGCGGGGGCGCCGCACCGGCGATCCCGAGCGGTACCGGCTCGCGCTGGTCGCGGACGGCGTCGTCCGTGCCGCCCGGGCCGGTGGCGAGTCGCCCGTCGCGGCCGACCTGGTGCTGACGTACACCTCGCGCGGCTGCGCCGACGGTCCGGCGCGGGCGGTCGTGCTGCGGATCCCCCGGTCCGCGCTGCCGCTCCCCGCGGACGAGGTGGACCACCTGCTCGCCCGGCGCATCCCCGCGCGCGAGGGAACGGGGGCCGTCCTCGCCCGCTTCCTGGGTGCCCTGCTCGACCAGGGGCCGCTCTGCCGGCCCGAGGAGCTGTCCCGGCTGGGGTCCGTCACCCTCGACCTCGCCGCCGCCTGTCTCGCCCAGCGGCCGGGCGCCCCGGAGGAGGCGCCGGCCGAGGCCCGGGACCGGCTGTTGCTGCGACGCGTCCACCGTTTCATCGAGCACAACCTCGACGACCCGGCCCTGACGCCGCAGGCCATCGCCGACCACCACCACATGTCGCTGCGCGCGCTCTACCTGCTCTTCCGCGACCAGCCCGCCAGCGTGGCGGCGACCGTCCGCCGCAAGCGCCTCGAACGCTGCCGCGCCGAACTCGCCGCCCCGGAGCCGGACGCCCGGCCCGTCCGGACGATCGCCGCCCGCTGGGGGTTCTCCAGCGCCACCGCCTTCGGCCGCGCCTTCCGCGAGGCCTACGGGATGACCCCCACCGAGTACCGCGCGCGGGCCCGCCGGGGGCCCGTCGGCGAACGGCCGGAAACAGCACCCCGCGAGCACCGCCCGGGATCCGGCCGGTGAAACGGCGCCGGGGGCTGTCGGTGGCGGTGTGTAGGCTCGCGGACATGGCAAGGGTGACGCGGGACGACGTGGCGAGGGCGGCGGGGACGTCGACCGCGGTGGTGAGTTATGTGATCAACAACGGGCCGCGGCCGGTGGCGGCCGCGACGCGGGCCCGGGTACTCGCCGTCGTCGAGGAGCTGGGCTACCGGCCGAACCGCGTCGCGCAGGCCATGGCCCGGCGGCGCACCGACCTGATCGGCATGGTCGTGCCGGACGCCCGCCAGCCATTCTTCGCCGAACTCGCGCACACCGTGGAGCGGGCGGCCGCCGAACGCGGGCGACTGCTGCTGATCGGCAACTCCGACTACGCGAACGAGCGCGAGGCCCACTACATCCGGGCCTTCCTCGGCATGCAGGTGGACGGCCTGATCCTGGTCACCCAGGACCCGTCCGCCCCCGGCGTCACCGGTATGGACGCCCCGGACGGGACGCCGGTCGTGCTGCTGCACCACCGCGCCGAGACCGAGCACGGGATCGCGGTCGTCGCGGACGACGAGGGCGGGGCCCGGGAGGCCGTCGGCCACCTGCTCGGGCACGGCCACGCCACGGTGCACTGCTTCGGCGGCACCTTCGCGCTCAGCCCGAGCGACCCGGTCACCGTCCGCACCGCCGGCTGGGCCGCCGCGCTCCGTGAGGCCGGGCTGTCCACCGAGGGCCGGCTGACCCCCGCCCCGTTCGGCCGGGTGCGGGCGCACCGGGAGGCGCTCGCGCTGCTGGCGCGCGCCGACCGGCCGACCGCCGTCTTCTGTTCGACCGACGACCAGGCGATCGGCCTGCTGCGGGCCGCCGACGACCTCGGCATCAGGGTGCCGGAGGATCTCGCGGTGGTCGCCTTCGACAACATCGCGGAGGCCGTGATCGCCGCCCCGCCGCTGACCAGCGTGGCCACCGCGCAGACGGAGATGGCGCGGGCCGCCGTCGACCTGGTGCTCGGCGAGCGCGCGGACGGGGAGCCGGCGTCGGCCACCGGGGCCCTGATGTTCCCGGCCCGGATGGTGGTCCGACGGTCCTGCGGCTGCACCGGGGCCTGAACCCCTCAGGCACCGTCCGGCGGACCGGGCGGGCCGGGCGGACCGGCCATGAGGTGCAGGTTCTCGTGGCCGTCCGGGGCCAGCACCCGGTCGTGGTTGAACGCGGAGATGCCCGCCCAGAACGCGCCCCGTTCGAACATCGCCTTCTCGTAGCCCGCGAGGGCCGCGTCGAGCGCCGCCGCGGTCGCCGCGTCCCGGGGGGCCGGCGGAGCGAGGACGGGCGCCACGGCGAGGGCGAGTTCGGCGGCGTCCCACATGGCGAGGTTGACGCCCTGCCCCGCGAACGGGGACATCAGGTGCGCCGCGTCCCCGACCAGGGTGACGCCCGGGCGGCGCGGCCAGGCCAGGCCGACCGGCAGCTTCTCCAGTCGCTGGGTGCGCAGGGTGTCGTCGCAGGCGGCCAGGGCGGCCCGGAACTCCGGTGCCCAGTCGGCGAAGTGCCGGGCGACGGTGGCGCGGGTGCCGGCCGGGTCGTGTTCGGAGAGGCCCGCCACCGTCAGCCAGTCCTCGGGGCTGCGGAGGAACGCGTAGACGCGGATCCGGCCGTCGCTGTTGCGCTGGAGGACCAGGCCCTTGTTGTCGTGGAAGGCGAACAGGCTGCCGTTGCCGACGGCCGCGGCGGCCCCGGGGGCGGTGCGGTCGGCGTCGGGGATGCCGAGTTCGACCAGGCTGACGCCGGTGTAGTGGGGTGCGACGGCGGTGAGCAGCGGGCGGACCCGGGAGTGCGCGCCCTCGGCACCGATCAGCAGGTCGCAGGTCTCGACGGCGCCGTTGTCGAAGTGGAGCCGGTGCCGGCCGTCGCCGAGCGGTTCGGCGCGGTCGAGGCGATGGCCCCAGCGGACGGCGGACGGGTCGAGCGAGTCCAGCAGGAGGGCGCGCAGGTCGCCGCGGTCGATCTCGGGGCTCGCCGCGCCGTCGGCCCCGTCGACCCCGCCGTCGGGACCAGCGCCGCCGCCCGGGGTGAGGCCGGTGTCGTAGGTGTGGTGGGCGGTGCCGTGCTTGTCGACGACGCGGAAGTCCGCGCCCTCCGGCCGGGCCTTCGCCCAGAACTCCTCGGTCAGGCCCGCCTCCTGGACGGCCCGTAGACCGGTGTCGCCGTGCAGGTCCAGGGTGCCGCCCTGGCCCCGGACGTGCCGGTCGGGCTCGCGCTCGTACACGGTGGCGGCGATGCCGTGGACCCGGAGGATCCGGGCGAGGGTGAGCCCGGCGGGGCCGGCGCCGATGACGGCGATCCTGGTGCCGGCTTCCGCTGTCGTGTCGCTCGCCGCTGTCGTGTCGCTCGGTGCTGTCGTTCCGGTCATACTGCGCAGTTCTCCTTCTGGGACGGGGGAGACCGCATTCGGCCGTGACGCCGTCCCAGTCTGGTCGGCCGGGCGCGCGGGCAGTAGACCGGAATCGGACGCCGCCGGACGGCTCAGACCCCGGCGCGGGCCAGCCGGCGGAAGACGAGGGCCACCACGGCGGCGGTGAGCACCACCAGCAGGCCGGCCTCGACGAGTTGGACCGGCACGAGGTGCGACACCGGGTGGTACTGGCCCCAGGAGGTCGGCGCGTTGTTGCAGACATCGGCCGCGTTGACGCACTCGTCGCTCGACAGCCGGGTGCCGTCCGCGAGCACCACACCGCGCTCCACCAGCCAGGCGTTGGCGGGCTGGACGAAGCCGCCCATCCGGTTGTTGAACGGCTGCTCCTCCTCGATCATCGGCCAGAGGAACGGCCGCCACGCGAAGATCACCGCCTGCGCGAGCAGCACCGCCGCGCCGCTCACCAGCACGGCGGCGACCGTCCGCCGCAACAGTTGCCCGACCAGCACGCCCACCGCCAGGCCGAACAGCGACCAGGCGATCGGGGCCACGCCCAGCACGGGGTAGGTGAAGGCCTGGAACGGCGGGTCGAAGCCCACCGGCCCGTGGAGGATGTCCGTCCACCACACCCAGTTGGTCAGCGCCGACAGCACGGCGGTCGCCAGCAGGACGGCCGCAGCGGGGACGGCGAGCCGGGTCGCCAGCCAGCGGCGCGGGGAGACGGACTGGGCCAGCACCAGCCGGACGGTGCCGCGTTCGTACTCCTGGGCGAGCAGCGGCCCGCCGAGGAACATGCCGATCAGCACCGGGACGGCGGTGACAGCGGGCTGGAGGATGTCGGTGAACATCCGGGCCAGCAGCTCGACCCGACCGGCCTGCACCCGGCACTCGATCCGCTCCCAGGACGCCGGGGTGTAGCAGGAGGTCCGGTGCATGACCCCGATCCGGTCCTGGACGAGCACGTGGATGGCGGCCAGGACGGCGGCGGCGAGGACCAGCAGGATCGCCACCGACCTGATCGTGGCCCGGTTCTGGCGCAGCACCAGCCAGAGGGCTCCGCTCGGCCCGCGCCCTGGGCGGGCCGGGGCAGCGCGGCCGTTCGCGCGCTGCCCGGACGCCGGGGTGGTCGGGCCGGCCGGGGTCGCCGGGCCGGTCAGGGTGCTGGTGCTCATGCGGCGGCCTCGCGATCGGGGGCGGTGGGGTGCGGGGGCAGCGGGGTGCGGAGGTAGGCCAGGAGCAGCTCCTCCAGGCTCGGCCGGGTCAACTCCCAGGGTCCGTCCACCGGTTCGCCGGTGCGGAGCAGGGCGGTGACCTGACGGCCCCGGACTCGCCGCTCCACCGCGATCCCGTCGGGGAGGTCCGCGCCCTCGGCGACGCCGGTGAGCAGCTGGTGTCCGTCGAGGATCTCGTCCAGATCGCCGGACAGCCGGATCCGGCCCGCCTGGACCAGCAGCAAGTGGTCGATGACGCCGTCGAGTTCGGGCAGGATGTGGGAGGAGACCAGGATCGTGGTGCCGCGTTCGGCGGCCTCCGCCATCAGGACGCCCATCAGCTCGTGCCGGGCGAGCGGATCGAGGTCGGCCATCGGCTCGTCGAGCAGGAGCAGGTCGGCGCGCTTGCCGAGGGTGAGCGCGATCGCCACCCGGGTGCGCTGGCCGCCGGAGAGCGAGCCGATCCGCGCGTGGGGACGCAACTCCCCCAGCTCGATGACCCGTTGGGCCGCGTCCTCGTCCCAGCCCGGGTTGAGTTCGCGCCCGATGCGCAGGGTCTCCGCGACCGTGAAGGAGGGGTAGAGCGACTTCTCCTGGGTGAGGTGGGCGACCCGGGCGCGCGACTCCGGGGTGCTCGATGTCTCGCCGAAGACCCGCAACTCGCCCTCGGTGGGCGCGACGAGGCGGGCGGCCAGGGTGAGCAGGGTGCTCTTGCCGGCCCCGTTGGCGCCCACCACGCCGCAGATCCGGCCGGCCGGGACGGCGAAGTCGCAGTCGCGCAGCGCCCACAGGTCGCCCCGGTACCGCTTGCCGAGCCCCACGGCCTCGACGGCCGGCCGGTCGTCGGCCGGTATCGCGCCTGTCGCGTCCGTCGCGTCCGTCGCATGTATCGCGTGTGTCACGCGCCCCCACCCTCCCTGTTCTACGCGGCCGGATCCGCCGGCCCGGTTGTCGTCTGCGGCGGCGCCGGGTCGCCCGCCGCCCCCGCGCTCCCGGCGACCCCGGTTTCGAAGCGCTGCTCCAGTACGGAGGCCATCAGCGCGGCGATGTCCTCGCGGTCGAGTCCGGCGGCCCGGGCCTCGTCGACCCACCCCACCAGCCCGGCGCGCAGCGGACCGTCGGCGGCCGCCTCCGGGCGGGCGAGCGAGCGGCGGACGAAGGTGCCGAGGCCGGGCCTGGGCTCGACCAGCCCCTCGCGTTCGAGTTCGCGGTAGGCCTTCAGCACGGTGTTCGGGTTGATCGCGGTCTGCTCGACCACCTCCCGCGCGGTCGGCAGCTTGTCCCCGGGCTGCAGCACGCCGAGCCGCAGGGCCTGCTTGGTCTGCTGCACGATCTGCTGATAGGTGGAGACGCCGCTGCGCCGCTCGATGCGGTACTCGATCACACCCGCATCACCCTTTCACTAGTTTATTAGTGGAATCGTGGCGGACCACGGCGCCGTGGTCAAGTCGAACCCGGGGGGTGCGTTCCGAGGGATTGGAGAAAGGCCTACGGGCGGGCGAGCAGGCGCAGGTCGCCGTCGTCCACGACCCGTCGGTAGCCGAGCTGTTCGTAGCGGCCGAGCATCCGGACGGTGTCGGCGATCGCGCAGGGCGCCTGCACGCTGGGGTCGGCCAGGTCGACGGCCACCCACTCCGGCCCGCCGCGCGGTCCGCCGTCCGGTCCGCCGTGCGACCCGTCGGCGAGGGGCGGTGCCGGCTCGCGGCAGACCAGGCCGACCGTGGTTCGCCCGGCCAGTTGTGCGGCGAGGCGGTTGGAGGCGGTGACGGTGGCGCCGTCGGGTATCCGGGCGAGCATCGCCCGGGCCTGCGTCAGCCGGGGCGAGGTGCCCCAGGCCCCGGGGGCGACGAGTTCGTGCAGGGGGTAGATCGGGAGCGTCACGACAGCGACCAGGCCGGCGGCGACCAGCGCGCGGCGAGCCCGGCGCACGGCCGCCCGGGCCGGGCCGGCGGAGGCACCGGCCGCGTCGACCCCGGAAGAGGCACCGGCCCGGGCGAAGGCTCCGCTCCACTGCAGGCCGTCCACCAGGGCCGCCAGCAGCAGCGGCATCAGCACCGCGCTGTAGTGGTAACTCACGCCCCAGTAGTGCGGGTTGTCGGCGATCAGCCGCCAGCCGAGGGTCGGCACGCAGAGCAGCACCAGGGGCGAGCGCAGCCCCAGGAACCCGGCCGTCGCGGCGGCCAGCCCGAGCAGCAGCCACTTCAGCGGCGGCCAGACCAGCCGGACCGCCGCCTCCCAGGGCGCGCCCGCCGCCTCCCGCGTGCCCATCTGCCCCCAGTAGTCGAAGCCGCCGCCCGGGTTGAACGCGGGCAGCACCACCAGCACGGTCAGCGCGGTCGCGGCGAGCCCGAAGACCATCACCCCGAAGCCCAGCGCCCCGACCCGGCTCCCGAGCCCCGCCCGGAAGAGGACCAGCCCGCCGAACACGGCCACCGTGAGCCCGAGGTCCTCTTTGACCAGGACCAGCGGCAACGCCCAGAGCACCGCCGCGACCGACCGGCCCCGGCCGAGTGCGGTGGCCGCGAAGGCCAGCAGTGGCACGGCGAACGCGATCTCGTGGAAGTCGTCGGCCACCGCCTCGACGATCCCCCAGGACGCCCCGGTCAGGCAGCCGACGAGACCGGCGAGCCGAGGGCCGCCCACCTCGAAGGCCCAGCGGCTGAGCGGCACGACGGCCAGCGCCATCAGCACCGCCTGCGCCAGGAGCAGCGTCACGGCGCTCGGGAACAGCCGGTACAGCGGGGCGAGGGTGACCAGCACGGGATGGAAGTGGTCCCCGAGCAGGTGGTAGCCGGGGCCCTTGAGCAGGACGACCGGCGCCTCGCCGTGCGCGTACGCGCGAACCGCCTGCTCGAAGATGCCCAGGTCATAGGCCTGGGTCAGCATCCGCCGGTGCCGGTTGACGGCGACGCAGGCGTAGAGCACGGCGAACAGCCCGGCCAGCCCCCAGGGCAGCAGCCAGGACAGCCCCCAGGACAGCGTCCGGGGCCGCCGGAGGGCGCGGAGCATCCACATCAGTAAACCACCCTTTCACTACTTAATTAGTGAAAGGGTGGTGGAACCCCGGAGCGACCGTCAACCCCGGACGCTCGCCGCGTTCGGCGGAGGCTGGTACGCCCTGTTCGCCCTGGGCGACACCTGGCTGCAACTCGCCCTGGCCGCCGGGCGGCCCGGATCACCCGCCGGTTCTGCGCCGAGAAGGGCATCCCGTACTACGAGACCGGGCTGCTCCGCTCCTACCGCGAGATCTTCGCGCACCTCCACCGGAGCGGCGAGCCGCTGCGCGCGGACCACTGACCGACGGGCGGCGCCGGCGCCATGAGGACGGCGCCGCCGGGCGTCAGACGAGTTCGGCGGCCAGCAGATCCATCAGCAGATTGTCGTGCCAGGTGCCGTCGGAGCCCCGCTCGTACTCGCGCATCACGCCCACCGGGCGGAAGCCGACCTTCTCGTAGCAGCGGATCGCCGCGGCGTTGTCCGCCGCCGGGTCGATGATCAGCCGGTGGTAGTGGTGGTCGTCGACGAGGTGGCGGGCCAGGGTGCGGACGGCGTCGGTGCCGTGGCCGCGACCGTGGTGGGCCGGGTCGAGGTAGATGTCCAGACCGGCGTGGCGGTACTCGTCGTCGTTCTCGGCGTACCACTGGACGGCGCCGACGACCCGGCCGCCGACCTCGATCACGAAGGTCTCGGTGCCGGGCTCGGCGAGGTCGGTGGTGACGGCGTCGGTGAGGTCGTCCCCACCGCGCCAGCGGGCGAAGACCTCGGGGGTGCGGCGGATCGCGACCAGGGCCGGGATGTCCTCGGCCGCGGCCGGTCGGAGCGTGACGTGCCGGCCGTGCAGAATCGTCCCCATAAGAGCGGATGCTTCCATGGAACGCCGCATTCGGCGAGTCGTTTTCGGCGTTGCGGACACCGCCTCCCACCAGCGATGATTCGCCGTCGTGACACATCTGCTGATCTTCGCCCTGGCCGTGGCGGTCTACCTCCTGTACCGGTACCGCCGGCACCGGAGCCATCTGACGTGGGCCCGGGAGGGCTTCGACCCGGCGGCGTACGGCATGGCGCCGCGCGAGCGCCTCGACCCGACCCGGTCCGGCCCGCCGGCCCCGCTGGAGGAGCGCGAGCGCTCCCGGGCGATCGCCGAGGCGGCCTGGGCCGGGGACTGGCGCCCGGCGGCCGAGTACGCGGCCGAGCCCGGGGACCACTGGGACGAGCGCTGGTCGCGGCTGGGCCTGCTGGCGGCGATAGCCGCCGACGGCGACGGCTGGCTGACCGCCTGGCGCGCCGCCCAACCGGACAACTGCGACGCCGCCACCCTGGAGGCGAAGCTGCTGGTGCGTCGCGCCTGGGAGGTCCGCGGCTCCGGCTACGGGCACGAGGTCGGCGAAGACGCGATCAACAGCTTCCGGGAACTGCTGCCGGCCGCGATCGAGGCGGCCCGCAAGGCCGCCCTGCTGGACCCGGCGAACCCGGGCCCGTGGGTGGTGATCGTGACGGCGGCGCGCGGGGCGCAGTTCACCCCGGAGCAGTTCCAGGAGGCGTGGGACGAGCTGCTGAAGCGCGCCTGGTACCACTACGACGGCCACTGGCAGGCCATGCAGTACTGGTGCGCCAAGTGGTTCGGCTCGAACGACAAGATGATGGCCTTCGCCGAGAGCGCCATGGACGCGGCCCCGCCCGGGAGTCCGCTGGGCGGGATCTACCTGCACGCGCTCGCCGAACTGGAGGAGCGCCGCTCCATCACCGGCACGCTCGCGGCCGACAAGACCACCTGGCGGCTCACCAACCTCGCCACCCAGCTGCGGCAGGTCCGCCCGGACGACGAGCGGCTGCCGCAGCTGCGGCACCTGCTGGCGCACTTCGCCGGCGAGGTGGAGTCGTACGAGGTGGCACTGGAGCAGTTCCGGGCGATCGGCCCGTGGTGCGGGGCGCGGCCGTGGACCAAGCACGAGGACCCGGCGGCGGCCTTCGACCTGGCCCGCGCCCTCGCGGTGAAGCGGTCCAAGGCCGAACCCCTGGCGCCCGAGCTGCGCCCGACGAAGGCCTCCGGCGTTCAGCACGGTCGTTAGGCCATAAGTCTCTCGGCGGCCTCACGCAGGCAGTCCGCCGTCGGCCGGGAGGGTGCCGAGGAAGTCCCGGACGGCGGCGGCGAAGGCCTCGGGGGCGGCCGCGTACACGAAGTGGTCGGCGTCGAGCTCCACCGCCGTGGTGGCGGGGCGGCGCTCGACCATCGCCGCCGCCTGCTCGGCGGGAACGACCCCCCGGGTGCCGCGGACCAGCAGGGCCGGGCAGGAGGTGGCCGTCCAGTCCGCCCAGTGGTCGCCGTGGACGGCGTCCTCGGAGCGGTACATCTCCTGCGGGCGGAAGGGCAGCCGCCAGCCGCCGTCCGCGTTCCGGCGCAGCCGGTCGGCGAAGTACGGCGCGGCCGGGCCCAGACCGGCGATCAGCTCCTCGCGGGTGGGGGCCTCGTACGGCAGGCCGAGCAGGAAGCCGAGGGGGTTGGTCCCGTCCAGGCCGAGCGCGGCCGGGCCCTCGGCGTTGACCAGGGCGGCGACGCGCTCGGGGTGGCGTGCCGCGAACTGGTAGGCGTTGATGGCGCCGAGCGAGTGGCCGAGCAGCACGACCCGCTCCAGGCCGAGGTGGTCGAGGAGCGCCCCGAGGTCGGCGAGGTAGCCGCCCCGCGTGTAGTCGGCCGTCCGGTCGGACTCGCCCTGGCCGCGCTGGTCCGGCGCGATCAGCCGCCACTCGGGGCCGAGCGCCTCGGCGAGGTGCGCGAACGTCGCCCCCTCGGACAGGTGCCCGTGCAGGGCGACCAGCGGCCGGCCCGCCCCGCCGAAGTCGAGGTAGGAGAGGCGGCGGCCGTCGATGGTCAGCTCGGCGCGGACGGCGGTGCCCGGCGCGGTCACGGTGAGGTCGGTCATGACTGGTCCCCCTTGGGTCGAACGTCTCGGTCAAGCGGTCGATCGGTCAAGCGGTCAACGGGAAGGAGACTATCCATGATTTGCACAGTTGTGCAAGACGCTCGTCTCACACGTTCGTCCTAGGCGCTCCGGTGGCGGGTCGGGGAAGTCGTCGGAAGAATTTCCCGGCCGGCTGTCGAAACGGGCGCCGTCCGTTCGACGCAGGGGTGAGCGGCGGGGAGAAGCCCCGCCCGCACCGACGAGGAGTGAGCCGCCATGCCGCGCTTCATGAGTCTGATCCGCATCGACGAGCAGCAGGCCGAGCAGTTCGAGATGGACCCCGCCTTCGAGGAGCGGATGGGGGCGCTGTTCGCCGAGATCACCAACGCCGGGGTGATGCTGGACACCGCCGGCCTGCTGCCGACCAAGCAGGGCACCCGGCTGCTCTGGGACGGCGGGAAGGTGAGCTGCACCGACGGGCCGTTCACCGAGACCAAGGAGGTCGTGGGCGGCTACGCGATCCTCCAGTGCAAGGACATGGCCGAGGCCGTCGAGTGGACCCGGCGCTTCCTGGAGACGCACCCGGCGGGCTGGACGGTCGGCGCCGAGCTGCGGCAGATCGACGAGGCCGCCACGCCGCCGGAGGCGTGACAGCCGGGCACCTCGGAAGTAGCCGCCGGGGCGACGGGTTTGCCCGGGTGGGCGGCGGCTGCTCTGATGGGTGATCGTGACGGAGCGCGACGCGGGTGCGACGGAGACAGAGACGGAGACGGAGACGGAGACGGCCAGGACGGTCGAAGCCGTGTTCAGGATCGAGTCCGCCCGGATCATCGCCGGGGTCACCCGCATCGTGCGCGATGTCGGCATCGCCGAGGAGTTGGCGCAGGACGCGCTGGTCGCCGCTCTGGAGCAGTGGCCCGGGTCGGGCGTCCCGGACCGTCCGGGCGCCTGGCTCATGGCCACCGCCAAGCACCGCGCGATCGACCTGGTCCGCCGCCGGGAGACGTACGCGCGCAAGCTCGCCGAGGTCGGGCGGTCGCTGGAGGACGTCCCGCCGCCGGAGCCGGCCGGGCCGGACGACATCGACGACGACCTGCTGCGGCTGATCTTCACCGTCTGCCACCCGGTGCTGTCCGCGGAGGCCCGGATCGCGCTGACGCTGCGGCTGCTCGGCGGGCTGACCACGGCGGAGATCGCCCGGGCCGTGCTCACCCCGGAGCCGACGGTCGCCCAGCGGATCGTCCGCGCCAAGCGGGCGCTGGCGCGAGCCGGGATACCGTTCGAGGTGCCGTACGGGGCGGAGCGGGCGGCCCGGCTCTCCTCCGTGCTGGAGGTCATCTACCTGATCTTCAACGAGGGTTACGCGGCCACCGCCGGGGACGACCTGCTGCGGCCGGCACTCTGCGAGGACGCGCTGCGCCTCGCCCGGGTGCTGGCCGCGCTGATGCCCGAGGAGCCCGAGGCGCACGGACTGGCGGCGCTGCTGGAGCTCCAGGCCTCCCGGACGGCGGCCCGCACCGGGCCGGACGGCGCACCCGTGCTGCTCGCCGACCAGAACCGCGCCCGCTGGGACCGGCTGCTGATCCGGCGCGGGCTCGCCGCCCTGGTGCGGGCGGGCACCGGGCCGTACTCGGTCCAGGCCGCGATCGCCGCCTGCCACGCGCGGGCCGCGCGCTACGAGGACACCGACTGGACCACCATCGCGGCGCTCTACGGGCGGCTGATGGCGGTGGCGCCGTCCCCGGTGGTCGAGCTGAACCGGGCCGTGGCGCTGTCGATGGCGGAGGGTCCGGTGGTCGCGCTGGAGGTGGTGGACGCGCTGACCGCGGAACCGGCGCTGCGCGGGTACCACCTGCTGCCCAGCGTCCGGGGCGATCTGCTGGCCCGGCTGGGGCGGGGCGCCGAGGCGCGGGCGGAGTTCGAGCGGGCGGCCGGGCTGACCCGCAACGAGCGGGAGCGGGAGCTGCTGCTGGCCCGCGCCGCGGCGGCCGAGGAGGAGTAGAGCCCCGAGGAGGGGTGAGGCCCCGAGGGCTCCGGTGCCCTCGGGGCCGGCGACTCGGAGGACGACTCAGGGGGTGTCGTCGAGGCGGAGCCGGGCGCTGACCTGGCCGAGGCCGTCGGCGAGGACGACGAGCTGCTCCCGGCTGAGGACGTCGATGAGCAGTTCGCGGACCAGCGCGACGTGGCCGGGGGCGGCCTCGCGCAGCATCTCGCGCCCCGGGTCGGTGAGCTCGGCGAAGACCCCGCGCACATCGCTCGGGCAGGAGCGGCGGCCGACCAGTCCCATCTTCTCCAACTGGGTGACCTGGTAGGTCAGACCGCTCTTGGAGGTGACGAGCCGCTCCGCCAGCTCGGTCATCCGCAGCGAGCCGGCCGGGGCGGCGGAGAGGTGGACGAGGATCTCGTACTGGGTGTGGGAGAGACCGGAATCCTCCTTGAGCTGGCGTTCCAGGCGGCGGTTGAGGAGGTTGCTCGCGATGACGAAGCTCCGCCAGGCGGCCATCTCCTCCTCGTCGAGCCACCGGGGCTCGGGCGGGGCGGCGGCGGAGGGGGGCGCCGAAGGTGCGGACTGGGTGGAGGGCATGGAGTGATCGTACCCCTATTGTTCAAATTCGAACGAAGGGTGTACCGTCGGAATCAGTGGAGAGTTCAAATTTGAACTATCTGCCGTGAACCCACCCGCCGTGCCCCACCTTCCGTGAACCACCTGCCGTGAACCACCTGCCGTGGCCACCCGCCACGGAGCGCGCCCGAGGGCCAGAGGAGAAGAGCCGCCATGAGTACCGCCGCACCCGAGCGCATGCCCGCCCTCTACCTGTCGCACGGGGCGCCGCCGCTCGCCGACGACCCCGTCTGGCCCGGTGAGCTGGCCGCCTGGTCCGCCGACCTGCCGCGCCCCCGGGCGATCCTGATGGTCTCCGCGCACTGGGAGGAGGCCCCGCTCGCGCTCGGCGCCGTCACCACCGTGCCGCTCGTCTACGACTTCTGGGGCTTCCCCGAGCACTACTACCGCGTCCAGTACGCCGCCCCCGGCGCGCCGGAGCTCGCCGAGCGCGTGCGGAAGCTGCTGCGCGCCCCCGGCACGCCCGTGCAGGACATGCCCGACCGCGGCCTCGACCACGGCGCGTACGTCCCCCTGGTGGAGATGTTCCCGGCGGCGGACGTCCCGGTCCTCCAGGTCTCCCTGCCGACCCTCGACCCGCAGCGGCTCCTGGAGATCGGCCGCCGGCTCGCCCCGCTGCGCGACGAGGGCGTACTGATCGTCGGCAGCGGCTTCTTCACCCACAATCTGCGGGCGCTCAGCCACGACGGCCGGATCAGCTCGGTGATGGCCGAGTTCGACGACTGGGGCCGGCGGGCCCTGGAGGCCCAGGACCTCGACGCGCTGCTCGACTTCGAGCAGAAGGCGCCGGCGGGCCGGCTCGCCCACCCCCGGACCGAGCACTTCGCCCCGCTGTTCGTCACCCTCGGTGCGGCGGACGGCGAACTGGGCAGCCAGCGCGCCGTGATCGACGGGTTCTGGATGGGACTGGCGAAGCGCTCGATCCAGCTCGGCTGACCGGCTGACCGGCTGACCCGCCGGACTCCGGCGCCGTCCGGGCGGGTGGGGCCCTCGTGCGCCCGCGGGGGCCCGTGAGACGGTGGGCCGATGACCGACCATCAGATGAACGGCGCCGACGTCCGGGCCGCCCTCGCCGAGGCGACGGCCGTCCTGGGCCCCGCCGCCGAGGCGGGCGGCGCACGCTGGGACGCGCCCGCCGGGCCGCTGGAGTGGAGCTGCCGGGAGACCGCCGCCCACATCGCCCACGACCTGCTCGCCTACGCCGGACAGCTCGCCGCCCGGCCCACCGACCGCTATCTGCCGCTGGACCTCACCGTGCACCCGGAGGCCGGACCGGCCGAGGTGCTCACCGTGGTCACGGCCGCCGCGCAGCTGCTGGCCACCGCCCTGGACGCGGCGCCGCCCGGGCTGCGCGCCTGGCACTACGGGCCGTGCGACCCGGCCGGCTTCGCGGCGATGGGCGTCGCCGAGACCCTGGTGCACACCCACGACATCACCCTCGGGCTGGGCCTGGCGTGGCGGCCCCCGGAGCGGCTCGCCGCGGCGGTACTCGCCCGGCTCTTCCCCGACGCGCCCGCCGGGGACCCTGCGGACGTGCTGATCTGGTGCACCGGCCGCGGGGAGCTGAACGGCCGCCCGCGCAGGACCTCGTGGATCTGGCGGGCGGCCGTCGAGTAACGGTCGTCAAGTAACGGTCGTCAAGTAGCAGCCGTCGAGCAGCGGTCGGGCGCGTCAGGCGGCGGCGATCCGCTCGGCGGCGCTGCGCACGACGCAGAACTCGTTGCCCTCGATGTCGGTGAGGGTCACCCAGCCCGTGCCGTCCAGCTGGCGGTGGTCCTCGAAGGGCTTCGCGCCCAGGGCGATGAGGCGCTCCACCTCCTCGTCCCGGGTGCGGTCCTTCGGACTCAGGTCCAGGTGGACCCGGTTCTTGACGGACTTGCCCTCCGGGACCTCGATGAAGAGCAGCGAGACGCCCTCCGAGTTCACCTCGATCTCCGAGTCCCCCGGGCCATCGCCCTCGCCCAGGGCGCCGTCCAGCGCCTCCACCCAGAACTGGGCGAGGGTGTAGGGGTCGGCGCAATCGATCGTCACATGTCGCACAAGAGAAGCCATGTGACCACTGTGACCTGGATCTCCCTCCCCCGTCCAACCGGTTACGGGCGCCGCCGGTGGCCCCGACGGCCGCTCCGACCGGCCTACTTGAGGCCCTCCCAGCCCCAGCGCGGGGTCGGGCCCGGGTCCCCGAGGTCGGTGCCGACCGGCGCGGCGGAGACGTCCTTGGCGATCCGGGTCCCCCAGTCGAAGTACTCCAGGACGCGGCGGCGCAGGAGTTCACCCTCGGGCAGTTCCTTGTCCACCGCCTCGGCCATCAGCTCCATCCACCGGGTGCGATGCTCCTCGGTGATGGCGAGGCCGAGGTGCGCGCGGAGCAGCGACTGGTGGCCGCCAAGGTCGGTGGTGAAGCCGTCCGGGCCGCCGAAGACCTCGGCCAGCCAGACGGCGACGTGCTCGATGTGGGTGGGGGTGAAGTCGGCGAAGACCGGCGCGAGCACCGGGTCGGCGAGCACGCCCTGGTAGAAGGTGTTGCTCAGTCTCCGGAGGGCGTCGAGGCCCCCGATCGCGTCGTAGAGGCCGTCGGAGCGGTGGTCGGTCATCGGTGTCTCCCCGTGCGGATGTCCTTGCGGTCCTGGCGCCCTTCCTAGCAGCGGAGCGGAGGCCGCGCCTCCTCTACGGGACCTGTTCGCCGCCGGCTCAGCAAGAGGAGGGGCGGGCTCCGGCTTCGGGCCGCGCGGACCGGCGGCGCACCTCCCGAGGCCCGGCGCTTGACCTTGCCACTGGCGGCAGGGTCGGAGGCTTGCGGACATGAACGGAACGACGGGAACGGACGAGGCAGTGGCACGGCGACTTCGGGTGGTGGTGGTCACCGGGGCGGGGACCGGGATCGGGCGGGCGACGGCCCGGGCCTTCGCCGCACAGGGGCCGGAGCTGCTGGTGGTGGCCGTCGGACGGCGGGCGGAGCCGCTCGCGGAGACGGCGGAGGCGGCGCCGGGGCGGATCGTGCCGCTGGTCGCGGACATCACGGCGCCGGACGGGCCGGAGACGATCGTCCGGGCGGCGGTGGAGCGGTTCGGCCGGCTGGACGTCCTGGTCAACAACGCGGGCATCGCTCCGCACGCGACGCTCGGCAGCTACCGCCCCGAGGGCGTCGCCGCCCTGCTGGCCACCAATCTGACGGCGCCCGTCCTGCTGGCCCAGGCCGCGCTGCCCGCGCTCACCGAGAGCCGGGGCGTGATCGTCAACGTCAGCACGGCCGTCGGTCAGCGCGGCTGGCCCAGCAACTCGGCCTACGCGGCGAGCAAGGCCGCCGTGGACTCGCTGACCCGCAGCTGGGCGGTGGAACTGGCGCCGCGCGGCATCCGGGTCGTGGCGGTGGCCCCCGGCGCGATCGCGACACCGATCGCCGACCACGCCGGGGTCGGCCCCGAGCAGCGGGCGGCCCTGCGCGCGTGGCAGATCGCCCACACCCCGCTCGGCCGGATCGGCGAGGCCGCCGAGGTGGCCTGGGCCGTCACCCAACTCGCCGATCCGCGGGCCTCCTTCGTCACCGGAGTAGTCTTGCCGGTGGACGGGGGCGCCGTGGTCAGCTGAGCCCCGCGGGGAGACTGCGGGGAGACAGCCGGGCGCCGTGAGGAGAACGGACGGAGGCCGCGCGGGTGCGGATCGGCGAGCTGGCGCGGGCGACGGGGACCACCGCACGGGCCCTGCGGCACTACGAACAGGCCGGGCTGATCGACTCCGGGCGGGCGGCCAACGGCTACCGGGTGTACGACGAGGCGACGGTGACCCGGGTGCGCAACATCCGCTCGCTGCTGGAGGCCGGGTTCACCCTGGAGGACGTCCGGCCGTTCCTGGGGTGCCTGGACAGCGACGCGTTCGGGCCGCCGTCGGCCGGTGCTCTGCGGATCGCCCGGGACCGGCTGACGGTGCTGGAGCGCCGGATCGCCGCCCAGAGCGCGACCCGGGACCGGCTGGCCGCGGCGATCGCCGACGCCGAGGCGATCGCCGACGCCGAGGCGATCGCGGACGCCGAGGCGACCGTACGGGCGTAGGGCGCGTCCCGGGACCTGCCCCCGGGCCGCCCCCTTCCGGGTGACACCCCCGATCGGGGGTGTGCAGCGGGCGGCGGGCGGAGGACAGTGGGCGCATGCAGATTCCACTCTCCGTGATGGACTTCCTCGACCGGGCCGAGCTGGTCTACGGCGACCGGGTCGGCATCGTCGACGAAGCGGCGCAACCGGCCGCGTCCTGGGGCGATCTGACCTACCGTCGGGTGGCCGAGCTGGCCCGGGCGCAGGCGGCCGGTCTCGACCGGCTCGGGGTCGGACCGGGCGAGCGGGTGGCGGTCGTCTCGCACAACTCGGCGCGGCTGCTCACCTCGATGTTCGGCGTGAGCGGGCACGGCCGGGTGCTGGTGCCGGTGAACTTCCGCCTCAAGGCCGAGGAGGTGTCGTACATCGTCGAGCAGAGCGGCGCCTCGGTGCTGCTCGTCGACCCGGAGCTGGCCGAGCCGCTGGCCGGGGTGGTCGCCAAGCACAAGTTCGTGATCGGCGCGGACAGCGACGCGCTGCTGTACGACTTCGACCACGCGCCGCGCCGGTACGCGATCGACGAGAACGACACCGCCACCATCAACTACACCAGCGGAACCACCGCCCGCCCCAAGGGCGTTCAGCTCACCCACCGCAGCATCTGGCTGAACGCGACGCTGATGGCCCTGCACTTCGGGGCCGGCGACCGGGACGTCTACCTGCACACCCTGCCGATGTTCCACGCGAACGGCTGGGGCCTGCCGTTCTCGCTCACCGGCCTGGGCGCGCGGCACGTGGTGCTGCGGAAGGTGGACGGCGCGGAGATCCTGCGCCGGGTCGAGCGGCACGGCGTGACCTTCCTGTGCGGCGCGCCCGCCGTGGTGCAGATGGTGCTGGACGCGGCGGCCGACTGGGACGGCCCGATTCCCGGCCGGGACCGGGTGCGGATGGTGGTGGCCGGCGCGCCGCCGCCGACCTCGGTGGTGCAGCGGATGGAGTCCGAACTCGGCTGGGAGTTCATGCAGATCTACGGCCTGACCGAGACCTCGCCGGTGGTGACGGTGAACCGCACCCGCGCCGAGTGGGACGCCCTGCCCGCCGAGCGGCGCGCCGAGAAGCTGGTGCAGGCCGGCGCCCCGGCCCTCGGCAACCAGGTGCGGGTGGACGGCCAGGGCGAGGTGCTGGTCCGCTCCAACGTCGTCCTGGAGGGCTACTGGCAGCAGCCGGCGGCCACCGCCGAGGCGATCCGGGACGGCTGGTTCCACACCGGCGACGGCGGCACGCTGACCGACGGCTATCTGAGCATCTCGGACCGGAAGAAGGACGTCATCATCAGCGGCGGGGAGAACGTCTCCTCGATCGAGGTGGAGGACTGCCTGTACGACCACCCGGCGGTGGCCGAGGTCGCGGTGATCGGCGTACCGGACGCCAAGTGGGGCGAGACGGTCAAGGCCCTGGTGGTGCTGAAGCCGGGCGCCGAGATCGGCGAGGCGGACCTCATCGCGCACTGCAAGCAGCGACTGGCCGGGTACAAGTCGCCCACCTCGGTGGAGTTCCGGGAGTCGCTGCCGCGGACGACCACCGGGAAGCTGCAGAAGTTCCGGCTCCGCGAGCCGTACTGGGCGGGGCGCGAGCGCGGCGTCAACTGACTCCGGGAGCCGGGCTGTTGCGGTTTCGGTTCATTCGAGGAGGCCGGACTCCCGGGCGGTGACGGTGAGTTCGGTTCGGTTGCGGACGCCGAGCTTGTGCATGGCGCTCTTCAGGTAGCCCGTCACCGTGTTGCAGGTGAGGCCGAGCTGGGCGGCGATCTCCGGGTTGGTCCGGCCGGTCGCCGCCCAGCGGAGCACCTCGCGCTCGCGCCGGGTGAGCGGGACGGGCGGTCTCGTTCTTGACGGCGCGGGGTCGGCGGCCGGCGCTCCGCACCAGGCGGCGGCCCCGGCCAGGGCCAGGGTGGCGACCTCGGCGAGCCTGGTCACCGCGCCGATCCGGACGTCGCCGAACGGCACCACCGCGCGCAGCGACGCGTACACGACGCCGTGCACCGCGCCGTCGTGCAGCAGCGGCACGGTGAGCATCGCGTAGAGGTCCTCGGCGGTGACGGCGGCGTCGTAGTGGTGCGAGATGGTGGTGGCGGCGCGGTAGTCGGGCACCCAGGTGGGCGCCCGTTCGGCCAGCGCCCGGCCGCCGAGGCCGGTGCCGGCGGGCACGGCGAGGTCGTGCAGCAGGTCCGCCCGGGTGCCGGCCCAGTGCCGCAGCACCATGCCCCCGGGCCCGGGCCCGGCCGCCTCCGGCTCGGGCACGCCGACCAGGCCGACGTCGGCTCCGCAGTCGGCGACCACCCGGCGGGCGAGGTCGCCGAGCACGGCGTCCCGGACCAACTCGGCGGCCCGGGCGGCGAGTTCGTCCGGCGCGGGCACACCGCCCGGCGGCGGGCCCGGGGCGGTCGGGGCGGTCGTCACCGCGCGATTGTCACACGGGCTCCGGCCCGTGGGGAGGGGTCGGGAGCGCGGGGTTCCGTGGAGTTCGCGAGGCGGGGCCGCCGGGCGGCGTAGGGTGCGGGCGCGAGGTTACCGGCGGGTCACTGGCGGTGGCGCGCCGCGGTGTTCCAGGTTTCCGAGCTTGCGAGAGGGAGATCCATGACGGACCCGAACGTTCCCGGGCAGTCGTCCGTACTGGCCGGGCTGCTGGCCGACCTGCGGGCCGAGAGCGAGGTGCTGGACGGGCTGGTCGCCGGCCTGGAGCCGGACGGCTGGGCACTGGACACGCCCGCGCCGGGCTGGACGGTGGCCCATCAGATCGCCCACCTGGCCTGGACGGACGACTGGTCGGAGCTGGCCGCGCGCGACCCCGAGGCCTTCGTCGCGGACTCCCGCCGGATCTTCGGCGAGCTGCTGGCGGCCGGCGCGGACCCGGTGGAGGACGGCGCGGCGCACGGGGCCACCGAGGAGCCGGCGGCGCTGCTGGCCCGCTGGCGGGCCGGTCGGGAGCGGCTCGCGACGGCCCTCGCGACGGTCCCGGCCGACGCCAAGCTGCCCTGGCTGGGCCCGCCGATGAAGGCCGCGTCGATGGCCACCGCCCGGCTGATGGAGACCTGGGCGCACGGACAGGACGTCGCGGACGCGCTCGGCGCCGTCCGGGAGCCGACCGCGCGGCTGCGGCACGTCGCGCACCTGGGCGTGCGGACCCTGGGGTTCGCCTTCACGGTGCACGGACTGCCGGCCCCGCAGGCCCCGGTCCGGATCGAACTCACCGCGCCGGACGGCGGGTTGTGGACATGGGGGCCGGAGGAAGCGGCGGACCGGGTGAGCGGACCTGCCCTGGACTTCTGCCTGCTGGTCACCCAGCGCCGACACCGGGACGATCTCGCGCTGACCGCCGTCGGTGAGGTGGCGAGGGTCTGGCTGCCGATCGCCCAGGCCTTCGCGGGACCGCCCGGCAAGGGGCGCGAGGCGGACTCCTCGATTTAACCGATGATTCGTCAAATCCGTTGGCCCGCACGGTAAACCACACGTTCCGGCGATATACAGAGTTCGTCAGCGAATGATGGAATCCGGCCATGAAGCGAATGAATCCGATGCGCACCGCCCTGGCCGGCGCCGCCGCCCTGCTCGCCGTCGGCGGGCTCCTCGTAGCCCCCGCCCAGGCCGCGTTCGCGCTGCCCGCAGGACCGGCCGCCGCGGCCGCACCGGCGCTGGTCAGGGCGGGGACCCCGGCCGCGCACCGGGTGGTCACCTTCGTCGAGGAGTATCGGGCGGCGGTGCTCGGCCTGAGCGGCGAGAGCCCGCGCGCCGTCCGCGAGCGCTTCCTCGTCCCGCACCTGAACTTCCGCCTGGACGCCTGGGCGCAGGAGCACGACGCCGATCCGGTGTTCCGCGCCCAGAACGTGCCGGCGGACTGGTCCGCCCAGCAGGTGAAGGAGGAGTACGGCTACGCCTCCGTCCGGTTCACCGAGTTCTGGGGCGGGGGCGGCAGCCAGGAGGTCTGGTACACCGTCCGCCTGAGCGATCTGCGGATCGTCGAGCTGAACGACCAGCCCGCCTTCTGACCCGGTCCCGGTCGTCCACGGACCTCATGAACCCCGGCGCGGCGCAGGCACCCCCCACGACTGCGCCGCGCCGGTCCGTCGCCGCTACTTCCCGCCGTCGCGCAGGAGCAGCAGCCCGCGGCCCCGCTCCAGGGCACCCGCCGGCCAGGCCGGGAGCAGCTCGCCGAGCAGCCACTCGACCTCCTCGGCCGCGTCCTCGTCGGCGGAGCCGACCGTGCGGAGCAGGGCGTCGCCGTCGATCGCGAACGCCGAGAGGTACTGTTCGGACATCGGGCCATTATCGCGGTGCCGTCATATCCCTTGACGCTCAGGGGCGTTGAGGCGTACCGGCAATCGTGCGCGCCGGGCCTGGCGCTCCCCCGCCCGCCCCGGTCGCCGGGGTGCTGCCGCACCCGGTCACCATCAGCGCACCGACCACGAGCAGCAGGCCCGCCCGGGCCTGGGCCGGTATCCGGCGGAGCACGGCGCGGGTCGCGGTCGTCGGCGTCGGGTCCATGGGGACGATCATGGCACGACCCGATCCGCCCGCCGTCACAGCCCGATCCGCAGCGGGGCGAGCCGGGTGGCGACCAGGTTGGTGGCACCCCGGTCCCGTTCGATGTGCCCGTGGACCAGCAGCCCGGCCCGATCCAGGGCGGTGCGGCGCTGGGACTCCCAGACCGGCCGGCTGCAGATCACGTTGATCAGCCCGGTCTCGTCCTCCAGGCTGAGGAAGAGCACACCGCCCGCCGTCGGCGGCCGCTGCCGGTGGGTGACCAGACCGCCGACCACCACCGCGGACCCGTCCGCCACGTCCGGGAGTTGGGCCGCCGAGAGCGCGCCGCCGCGCTCCAGGTGGGCCCGCAGGTGCTGGAGCGGATGGCTGGTCGCGGACGTCCCGGTGGCCCAGAGGTCGGCGATGGTCTCCTCGACCGGGGTCATCGCGGGCAGCTCCGGCGCCTCGGTGCCGGGGGTCGTGCCCGGGAGGAGGTCCGCCGAGACACCCGCGAACGCGCCCGCCGCCCAGAGCGCCTGGCGCCGTCCGAGCCCGAAGCAGCCGAACGCGCCCGCCGCGGCCAGCGCCTCCAGGGCCGGGGCGGGCAGGCCGGTCCGGCGGGCGAAGTCCTCCAGGTCCGCGTACGGCTGCCCGGCCGCGATCGCCTCGGCCTGCGCGGTGCCGATGCCGCGCACGGTGTCCAGCCCGAGCCGGATCGCGGGCTGCGGCCGGCCCGCGGTGAGCGGCGGTGCGGGCGTCGGCCCCCGGTACGGCTCCAGGGTGGGCGCGGGGCCGCTGGCGTTGACGTCCACCCCGCGCACCCGGACGCCGTGCCGCCGGGCGTCCGAGATCAGGCTGAGCGGCGAGTAGAAGCCCATCGGCTGGTTGGCCAGCAGGGCGCAGGTGAAGGCCGCCGGGTAGTGGTACTTGAGCCAGGCGCTGGCGTACACCAGGTAGGCGAAGCTGATCGCGTGGCTCTCCGGGAAGCCGTAGTTGGAGAAGGCCTCGATCTTCAGGTAGACGTCCGCCGCCACCTCCTCCGGGATGCCGCGCTCGGCCATGCCCGCCAGCAGCCGGTCCCGCAGCCGGGCGACCCGTTCGTGGGAGCGCTTGGCGCCCATCGCCTGACGCAGCCGGTCCGCCTCGGCGGGGGTGAACCCGGCGCAGTCGATGGCGAGTTGCATCATCTGCTCCTGGAACAGCGGCACCCCGAGGGTCTTGCCGAGCGCGTTCTCCATCAGCGGGTGCGGGCAGCCGGCCGGCTCCACCCCGGCGCGGCGGCGCAGGTACGGGTGGACGGAGCCGCCCTGGATCGGGCCGGGCCGGATCAGCGCGACCTCCACCACCAGGTCGTAGAAGTGGTCCGGCTTGAGGCGGGGCAGGGTGGCCATCTGGGCGCGTGACTCGACCTGGAAGACCCCGACCGTGTCGGCCCGCCGCAGCATCGCGTACACGCCCGCGTCGTCGTCCGGGATGGTCGCGAGGTCGTAGTGCTGCCCGTGGTGGCGGGCGACCAGGTCGCAGGTGTCGTGCAGCGCGGCGAGCATGCCGAGTCCGAGCAGGTCGATCTTGACCAGTCCGGCGCCGGCCACCGACTCCTTGTCCCACTGCAGCACGGACCGCCCCGGCATCCGGGCCCACTCGGTCGGGCAGATCTCGGCGATCGGCTCCCGGGTGAGCACCATGCCGCCCGAGTGGATGCCCAGGTGGCGCGGCAGGCCGTGGAGTTGTCCGGCGAGCGAGAGGACGTCGGCGGGGATGACGGCGTCCGCGCCGGGCGGCGAGCGGAAGTCCGCCTGCCGGCTGAAGGCGTCCACCTGTCCCTGCGGGTAGCCGAGCACCCTGGCCGCGTCGCGCAGCGCCAGCCGGGGCCGGTAGGTGATCACATTGGCGACCTGGGCGGCGTGCTCGCGCCCGTACCGGCGGTAGACGTACTGGATGACCTCCTCGCGGCGGCGGTTCTCGATGTCCAGGTCGATGTCCGGCGGCCCGTCGCGGGCGGTGGAGAGGAAGCGTTCGAAGAGCAGCTTGTAGTGCACCGGGTCGACGGCGGTGATCCCCAGCGCGAAGCAGACGGCCGAGTTGGCCGCCGAACCGCGCCCCTGGCACCAGATGCCCTCGCGGCGGCAGAAGTCGACGATGTCGTGGACGATCAGGAAGTAGCCGGCCAGGTCGAGGTCCTCGATGACGTCCAGCTCGCGGGCGAGCTGGCGGCGGGCCGGACCGTTCGCCGGTCCGAACCGGCCCGGGCCGCCCTCGGCGACCAGCCGGCGGAGGTGGCTGATCTCGGTGTGGCCGGGCGGGACGGGGTAGCCGGGCAGCTTCGGGTCCAGGGTCGCGAAGTCGAAGGCACAGGCGCGGGCGAGGTCCACGGTCGCCTCGCGGACACCGGGGAAGCGGGCCAGCCGGGCCGCCATCTCGCGGCCGGAGCGCAGGTGGGCGGTGCCGGCGGCCCGCGTCCAGCCCGCCGCCTCGGCGAGGGTGCGGCGGTCGTGCAGGGCGGCCAGGCCCTGGGCCAGCCTGCCCTGGGCGGGCCCGGCGTGGTGGGCGTTGGTGGAGGCGACGGTGGGCAGGCGCAGCCGGGCGGCGAGCGCGGCGAGGGCGTCGTTGCGCAGGTCGTCGCCGGGGAGCCACTGGTCGATCAGCTCGACGTGGACGTTCTCACGGCCGAAGGCCTCGGCGAGGGTGCGGAGTTGGTGCTCGGGGTCGGGGAGGAGGACGGCGGGGTCGGCTGTGGCGGCGGACAGAGCGGCCGGGACGCGACCGAGGCGGCAGCCGGTGAGCACCGCCCAGTGGCCGCCGTGTGCGTCGGCCAGGGCGGCGAAGTCGTAGACCGGGTTCCCCTTGGCCCCGCCCGCGAGCTGGGCCGCGCCGATGACGACGGAGAGGCGGCGGTAGCCCTCCGGGTCGCGGGCCAGCACGAGCAGGTGCTCGACGCCGCCGCCCTTTTCCTGACGGAGCGTCAGTTCGGCGCCGAAGACGGTCGCCACGCCCGTGCCACGGGCCGCCTCGGCGAACCGGACCACGCCGTAGAGGCCGTCGTGGTCGGTGAGCGCGAGCGCCTCGACCTCCAGTCGGGCGGCCTCGGCGACCAGCGCCTCGGGGTCGCTGGCGCCGTCCAGGAAGCTGAAGGCGGAGTGGACGTGCAGTTCGGCCCAGGCGGGTCCGGCGGAGGCGGCCGGCTCGGCCGGGCGGTCGGGAGCGGCGGGGTCGGCGGGCTTCGGGGCCGGGCGGGGGTGCAGCGGCACGACGTCGCCGCCGGCGCCGGCGGCCATACGCCGGTGCAGCTCGCTCCAGGGGACGGAGGGATGGCTGGTGAATCCCATCGGGGTGGCGCCTTCGGTCTCTCGTTCGTTTCCGGTCCCCCGCTTGCTGACGACCCGGCCCGGGCGGCCGGGCCGTCAGTCGTACCCGGCCTCCACGAACCAGGCACCCCCCTCCACCGTGAGCAGCAGCGCCCGCCCGTCCGCCACCGTCACCTGGAACCGCGCCCGGCGGCGGGCCCGCGCCTGGTCCCACCAGTACTCGACCGCCGGCCAGGGGCCGGTCCAACCGTCCACCGCCAGTTCCCGCCCGCGCACCGCCACGGTGGCCGGCCGGGCCGACATCCCCGCCCGGCCGTCCACCGTCACCGGCCGCCCGGCCGCGTCCAGTACCGTCGCCGGCACCGGGACGGGGTGCACGACGGTCGGCCAGACGTCCCGCAGCCCACCGATCCGGCCCGGCCACGGCGCGTCGGCGGGCGCCGCCGGGTCGTACGGCTCGCCCCACGGCACCCGGACCGCCTGCTCGTCCGGCCCCCGTCCGCCCGCCGGCTCGATCCGGCGCAGCCCGGCATGCCCGAGCACCGCCTGCACCCGGGCCACCGCGCGCTCCACCCGGTCGTCCGCCACCGCCTGTCCCCAGAGGGCGAGTTGGCGGCCCTGGTCGGGGGTGAGGTCGTCGGGGACGAGGCGCAGCGCGGTGAAGCCGCCCGGCTCGGGGCCCGCGCCGGGGTGATCCTCCCCGAGGTGGTCCGCCCCGGGGCGGCTCTCGGCGACGGCGCGGCTCTCCCCGGGGCGGCTCTCGGTGACGGCGCGGTCGAACGTGCCGGTGCTCTGCCAGGCCTGGAGCTGCCAACGGACCCGTTCGGCGAGCGCCGTCGCCGAGAGCCGGCCCTCGTGCCGCCAGAGCTGGGCGACCGTCCGGCCGTCGGCGCACACCACCTCGACGGCCACCCGCTGGCAGGTCAGCCCCGCCCCGGCGAGCCGCTGGTGCAGCCGCTCGGCCAGGGTCCGGGCGACGAACACCAGCGGTTCGGCGAGCGACTCCGGCGGATCGAAGCGCTGTTCGACGGAGAGGTCCGGCCCCTCGGTACGCGGCACCAGCGGGCGCGGCTGGAGACCGCGGGCCAGCCGGTGCGCCGTCGTACCGGTGGGGCCGAAGCGGTCGGCCACCGACTCGGCGGGCAGTGCGGCGAACGCCCCGACCGTGGGCAGGCCCAGCCGGTCCAGCAGTTCGGCCAGCCCGGCGTCGCCGAGCGCGGTCACCGGGTAGGGCGCGAGGAACTCCGCCGTCCGCCCGGCGGGGACCAGCACCCCGGCCCGGGCGGCGAGCACGGCGGCGAACAGGCCGTCGGCCACTCCCACCAGGCCGAGGGGCGACACGCTCACGGGCGGGGCGGGGGTGGGGGCGGGGTCGGGAACCGACGGATAGGCCGGCGGGCGCGCGAAGCCACCGCGGGCGCCGTCCCGGGCGGGCGGCGCGGCGGAGAACAGCTCCTCCACCCCGGCCGTCCGCCGCCGGGCCCCGGCCCGCTCGGCATCGGCGGGGTGCGCGGGGGCGGCCGGACGCAGGGGCACGACCTCCGCCAGGCCGTCCCCCTCGCCACGACCCCGCGCCGCCTCCGCGTCCGCCGGCTGCGCCTGGGGTCCGACGACCGCCGCCGTCACGGCCTCCGCGACCGCCGCCGACACCACCGCCTCCGACACCGCCAGGGCAGCCGTGACTGCCCCCTGGACCTTCGCCGCCAGGGCCTCCTCCCCGCCGAAGTAGCGGGCCGGGCCCTTCACCGGGATCGCGCACAGCCCCGGGCGCAGCACCTCCACCCGGGGGGTGAACGCCTCCACCGCCGCGGCCACCGGTTCGAACCGCCGGGCCTCCGCCTCCGGGTCCCGGTCGCGCAGATCGAGCGCCGGGCAGAGCCGCTGGGCCAGCTTGAGCCGCTGCCCCTGCCGCACCCCGGCCGCCCGGGCCACCGCCGAGCAGGCCAGCACCCGGCCGCCCTCGACCACCGCCACCGGGACGTCCCGGTCCTCCCCCGGACGTTCGACGGCCACCACCGGCCAGTCCGGACACCACACCACCAGCACCCGGGGGGTGACCGCGCCACCCGCCCCGGTGGACCCGGCAACCTCTCCACCGGTCATCCCGCACCACTCATCTCACACCGCCGCCATACGGTCGAGGCCCGCTCCGGACCCCGCCACCGCTTCCTCCCCCACCCCGTCCGCCGTCCCGGCACCGACCGTCTCCTCCACGGTCCGCACCGCGCCGTGCGCGTCCGGCAGCCAGAGCCGGGCCGTCCGCCCGCGCACCGCCGAACCGCGACCCTCGGCCACCACCTCCACCTGCCGTCCGGTGAGCTGCCCGTGCCCGTCCCCCAGCCCGAACCAGCGGCCGGACCGCACGCCCAGCCGCAGTCCGGCCCCCGGCCACGGCCCGGCCACCAGCAGCACGCACCCGCTGCGCCGCAGCACGGCGGCCAGCCGGGCGGCCAGGTTCGGCGGGACCGGACCGTCCGGGCGCAGCATGATCAGTTCGACGGCGCCGGCCAGTACCGACACCACCTCGGCCCAGTGCGGTCCGGGATCGTCGGCCACCAGCAGCCGCCGCAGGTCCAGCCCGTACCCGGCGGCCGCGGCCAGCCCGAGGTCGGGCAGCCCGACCGCCGCCGCCCACCCGCCGTCGGTCTCCCGCACCCCGGCGGCCAGCGCCAGCAGCAGCCCGGCGTCGCCGCCCGCCACCGACACCGCGGCGCCCCGCCTCAGCCCGCCCTCCGGCAGGACCCCGCGCAGGGCGGGCACCACCGGCAGCAGCCCCCGTCCGGGGGCAGCGGCCGACGCCACCGGTCGGAGCGCGGGCTTCCGCTCGACGGTGGATTCGAAAACAGATTCGAAAACGGGCACACCCCCAGGATCGAACATTCGTTCGCAAAGATTCAAGTCCGATTACCCCACCCCACCCGTCACCCTCCGTTGCATCCGGCCCAGCGAAGGGGGGAGCGCGGCCGGGAGCGGGACGCAGGCAGGGGCGCGGGGCCGCCCGGGAGCGGGACGCGGTTCGGGGTTGACTTGGAGTGCACTCCAACACCTAGCGTCCAGAGCAGATGATTCCGAGCTCAGGAGGCAGCAGCATGACCGACGTCCCCACCCGAAACCTGGGCAGCCTGACGGTCTCCGCGCAGGGCCTGGGGTGCATGGGCATGAGCCACGGCTACGGCGCCTCGGACGACGCGCAGTCGATCGCGACGCTGCACCGCGCCCTCGACCTCGGGGTGACCCTGCTGGACACCGCCGACTTCTACGGCGCCGGGCACAACGAGGAGCTGATCGGCCGGGCCGTCGCCGGGCGCCGCGACGAGGTGGTGCTGGCCACGAAGTTCGGCTTCGCCAACCGCCTGGGCGAGCCCACCCTGATCCGCGGCGACGCCGCCTACGTGCGGCAGGCGTGCGAGGCCTCGCTGCGCCGGCTCGGGGTCGACCACATCGACCTCTACTACCAGCACCGGGTCGATCCGCAGGTGCCGATCGAGGAGACCGTCGGCGCCATGGCCGAGCTGGTGCAGGCCGGGAAGGTCCGCCACCTCGGGCTGTCCGAGGCGGGCGCGGCCACCGTCCGGCGGGCGCACGCGGTGCACCCGATCACCGCGCTGCAGAGCGAGTGGTCACTGTGGACCCGCGACCTGGAGGCGGAGATCGCGCCGCTCTGCCGCGAGCTCGGCATCGGCCTGGTCCCGTTCTCCCCGCTCGGGCGCGGCTTCCTGACCGGCCGGTACAGCTCGGTCGAGGGGCTGGCCGAGACCGACATACGGCGCAGCCAGCCGCGGTTCGCCGACGGCAACCTCGAACGCAACCTGGCGATCGTCGCGAAGCTGGAGGAGTTGGCCGCGGCGAAGGGGGTCACCACCGGCCAGCTCGCCCTGGCCTGGGTGCAGCACCGGGGCGACGACGTGGTGCCGATCCCCGGCACCCGGCGGCAGCGCTACCTGGAGGAGAACCTCGCGGCCCTGGCGGTCGAGCTGTCCCCCGCCGACCTCGCCGCCATCGAGGCCGCCGCCCCGGCCGAGCAGATCGCGGGCACCCGTTACGACGCGACCAGCCTCACCTTCGTCGACAACTGAGCCCCGCGCTCCGCTGACCGGCCGGGCGGCGGTCAGCGGGCGGCGGCGAAGTGGGCGAGGGTCTCCGCGAGTTGGGAGTGCCGGGGCCGGGGCAGGTCGTCGAGGGTGAACCAGTCGAGGGCGTCGAACTTGTGGGGCTCGCCGATGACGACCTGCCCGGGGTCCACCTCGACGGCGAACAGGACCGCGACCCAGTGCGAGACCGGGCTGCCGCGCAGGATGTTGCGCACCCCCAGGGTCTCGACGGCCAGGGCCTCGGCCCCGTACTCCTCCAGGACCTCGCGCCGCACGGCCGACTCGAAGGACTCGCCGTGCTCCAGCGCTCCCGCTCCGGTGTCCCAGGTGCCCGGCTCGTCCCGGGCGCCGGTGCTGCGCCGGGCCAGCAGGATGCGGCCGTCGCCGTCGTGGCAGACGAAGACGCAGGACACCGTGGGCGCGGCGAGGGCCCGTTCGGCGGGGCGCCCGGTCGAGGCGGGGTTCATGCGGTGGTACCTCCGGTGTCGAGCATGGCGGCGGGCGGGATGTCCGGCACGGCGGCGGGCGCGGTCAGAAGTGGTCGAGGAGCTCGCGGAAGGTGCGAAGGTGCAGCACCGCCTCGTCGGCCGGGTCCAGCTCGCTGTGTTCGAGCACCCAGGTGTGGTCGTTGGGGATGAAGACCGCGTTCATGCCCACGGCCCGCGCCGGCAGGATGTCGGACTTCGGCGAGTTGCCGATCATCCAGCTGTCGGCGGGGGTGAGGCCGTGCGCCGCCACGAAGTCGCGGTAGGTCGCGGCGTCCTTCTCCGCGACGATGTCGATCGCCCGGAAGTGGTGCGCCAGTCCGGAGCCGTCGATCTTGCGCCGCTGCTCCTCCTGGTTCCCCTTGGTCAGCATCAGCAGGGCGTGCCGGCCGCCGAGGACCGCGAGGGTCTCCGCGACGTCCGCGATGAGCTCCACCCGGTAGTCGGCCAGGACGGCGGCCAACTCCTCGATCTCGGCGACTTCCTGACCGGTGGCGGGCCTGCCGTGCAGCTTCTCGACACAGTCGCCGAAGCTGCGCAGCAGCATCCGGCTGCCGTACCCGTGGGTGACGGCGTTGGCCCGCTGGACGTCGTCGAGAACGGCCCGCAGCTGGGTCCGGTCGAGCGTGGGGTGCCGGAGCCAGTCCAGGTAGTCGTGGATGACGCGCTCGAACAGCACGTTGTTCTCCCACAGCGTGTCGTCCGCGTCGAAGACGAGTACCTGCCCGTTGCGCTGCATCGAAACCCCCGAGATCACTTCGTCGACCGACCGCGACCCTAACCGGAAGCACGCCGCCCCCGCCCGGATTTTTCGGGCGGGCATCCGCAGGCCGACGGGGCGCCGGCTCGCGGCGGCGCGAGTCATGGTGACGGCCGATCGGTCGCGGTGCGGGGTGGCCCCGACCTGGTGACGACTCGGTGAAGGGAGGCACATAAAGTGTCGATCGTCCGTCCACGGAGGGGAGGACGGATCGTCGGGTCATCCGGAGTGGGGAGCTTCGGTACTGGCGCCAAGCCGGTGTTTATTCCCGGCTGGCAGGGTCGGTCGGCGCGACCGAGGCCCGACCCGGGCCCCCTGGCGGCGGACGCGACGACGGATCGACGTCAAGGAGAATCATGCGTGGCACCACGCTCGGTGACCGCTACCGACTGGACGAGTGGCTCGGCGGGGGTTCGATGGGCGATGTCTGGCTCGCCCGGGACCAGGTACTCGACCGCCGGGTGGCCGTCAAGATCCTGAAGCCCGCGCTGCTGGACGAGCCCGGCTTCGCGGAGCGGTTCCACGACGAGGCCCGGGTGATGGCCCGACTGCGGCACCCGGGCATCGTCGGCGTGTACGACTTCGGCCCCGGCCGGGCGGCCGGCGACGTCCCGTCCTGGGGCGCACCGCCGCTGCCCGCCGCCCGCCCGGTCGCCTACCTGGTCATGGAACTGATCGTCGGCGAGCCGCTGAGCACCGTGCTGGAACGGCGGGGCCCGCTGACCGTGCCGGAGACCCTCGGCCTGGCGCTGGAGGTGCTGGCCGCGCTGGAGGCGGCGCACGAGGCCGGCATCGTCCACCGGGACATCAAGCCGGCGAACCTGATGGTCCGGGACGGCCACCTGGTCATCACCGACTTCGGCATCGCCCGCCCCGGCTGCGACGCCCGGCTCACCGTGCCCGGGATGGTCCTCGGCACCGCCGCCTACCAGGCGCCCGAGCAGGCCTCCACCGGCACGGTCACCTCCTCGGCGGACCTGTACGCGCTCGGGGTCGTCCTCTACGAGTGCCTGACCGGGCGGCTGCCGTTCGAGGGCGAGACCGCCCTGGAGCTGATCCTCAAGCACCTGACCGACCCGGTGCCGCCGCTGCCGGCGGACGTCCCGGCCCCGGTCCGGGCCCTGGTCGAGCGGGCCATGGCGAAGGATCCGGCGCTGCGCTGGCCGGGTGCCGCCGCGATGGCCGCGGCCGTCCGGGCGGCCCTCGCCGGGGAACCGGTCGAGGGCCTGCCGGTCGGGACGATGGCGGGCGGGACGATGGCGGGCGGGGTGGTGGCGGGCGGGACGAGGGCCGGTGCGGCGGCGATCCGCTCGACCGGTGCGATGGCGGCCCTCCGGTCGACCGGGGTCGGCCCCCTCGGGAGCGGAGCCGGCCCCCTCGGGACCGGGGTCGGACCGCTCGGGACCGGGGTCGGACCGCTCGGGACCGGGGTCGGACCGCTCGGGAGCGGGGCGTACCCCTTCGGCACCGGGGCCGGTCCGCTCGGCAGTGGGGCGTACCCGTTCGGAACGGCGGCGCGCGAGGCGCGCGAGGCGCTCGCGGCCGCCGCCCCGCCGCGGCGTGCGGCCAGGTGGCGGGCGGCGTTCTTCGGCAGCCGCCGGCGGACCCTGCTCGTGGCGAGCGCGGCCGTGCTCTGCTGCGCCGCCACCGCCACCGGGGCCGTGCTGCTGCACCGAACCACCGCCGTGGCCGGGTCGGTCGCCGCGGGGTCGGCGGCCGGCTCCACCCCGGCGGGCGTACCGCTGACGGCCGCGGTCGGCCTGGGGCCCGACGCGGGCACGCCGTCGCCCTCCCCCTCCGCCCCGGCGCCCTCCGCCACCCTCCTCCCGGGGGTGCCGGGCATGCCCGGCGCACCGCTTCCCGAGCCGGGAACAGGCGCCGGGGGCCCGGTGGCCGGAACGGCGGGCGGCCCCGCCGGCCGGGACACCGCGCCGAACGCCCCCACGAACCCCGGTGCGCCGGCCGCGGGCAGCGCGGCCGGCCCCGGTACGCCGGTCGACGGGGCCGGTGCCCAGGGCGGCCCGGGTGCACCGGGCTCCTCCGCCGCCAACCCGCCCGAGCGGCCGTCGACCTCCGGCCCCGCCTACACCGCCGTCCCGCCACCGCCCGACCCGGCCTACACCGCCGCCAACCCGCGCCGGACCGTCCCCCCGGCGTACCCGACATCCTCCTTGCCGCCCGCCCCGGTGTACACGCCCCCGCCGGCGTACACGCCCCCGCCGTACACCGCCGCCCCGCCCCCGCCCCCGCCGCCCGGCACCTTCCCGACGGATCCGCCGATCAAGCCGCCGACCCGGCAGCCCGGCCCGCTGCCGGCGCGCGCCCGGGTGTCCATCGCCGGGTCCGTGCTCGCCAGCCAGGCGTCCCTCGACCGGGACGGCAACCCGGTGGTGCTGGCCCCGGACGACGGCGGCCCCGGCGGCGTGTGGCAGCTGACCAAGCGCGCCGAGGGCGGCTACCTCCTCTTCAACGGCGCCACCCAGTACTCCAAGGCGCTGGACCTGGAGGAGACCGGCTCCCAGACCCGGCTGTGGCACTCGCCGCCCCCGGGGCCGAACCAGGTCTGGTCGTTCACCCCGGTGGCCGGCGGCTATCTGCTGACGGTGCAGGGGGACCAGACGCGCTGCCTGTCCGCCGCCGGTCCGAACGTGCCCGCCACGGTCCGTCCCTGTGAGGCCTCGGCCGACCAGGTCTGGACGGTCTCCGCGGCCTGACCGCCCGTGGCCGGGGTGCCGCCCGGGGTGCCAGGACGGCGCACCCCGGGCGGCACCCCGGAACGGTGGCTCAGCCCGGGAGCCAGGAGGGCCAGCGCCGTCGGGGCGGTCCGGCCGGGTGGCCGCGGCCGAGCAGCGGCACCAGGCGGTCGGCCTCGGGCGAACCGATCGGGGCCAGGATGTCGTGCGCCTCGGCCCAGCAGACCCGGGCCCGGGCCAGGTCACCGGCCGGCCCCGGGCCGTCCAACACCCTTGGCGCGACCGGGCGGTGGCCCGCCAGAGCGTCGCCGAGCGCGGCCAGGGCCAGGCCGCGGCCCCGCTGGTCACCGTCCAGGGTCAGCGCCTCTACCGCGCGTTCCGCCGTCTCGACCGCCTCCGGCCCGCGCCCGGCCGCGCGCAGCGACTCGACCAGCCGCAGCAGGATCCGGCCGGTGCGCCGGTGGTCGTCCGGGTCGGTCAGGGCGAGGGCGGCCCGCCGGTGGGTGACCGCCTCGTCGTGCTGGCCGCGGTCGTGGGCGATGGATCCGAGCGAGTCCCGGGCCCTGGCCTCCAGGGCGTGGTCGGCCAGTTCGTGGCTGACCACCAAGGACTGGTCGATCACCCGGTTCGCCGCGCCGTAGCGCCCCTGCCGGGCGAACGCCCCGGCCAGGTCGAGCAGTTCGGCGGCCAGCGCCCGCCGGTCGCCGGCCCGCTGCCGGACCGCGACCGCCGCCGAGAAGCCGGCCACCGCCTCGTCCGGGCGGCCCAGTTGGACGAAACAGGCGGCCAGCGAGCCGTGCGCGAGGGCGAGCAGCGGCTGCGGCAGCCCGTGCGCGGTGCACAGATCGCGGGCCCGGAGCAGTTCGGAGAGCGCCGAGGAGGCGGAGCCGACCTCGATCAGCAGCCGGCCGAGCACCAGTCGGGCCCGGGCCTCGGCGGTGCGGTCGCCGTGCTCCAGGGCGGCGTGCAGCAGGGCGTTGGCGGCGTGGCCGAGCGGCCGGGTGGCGCGGCCGGAGTCCGCCGACAGGCAGACGCCCAGGAGGAGTTCGGCGAGGCGGTCGAGGGCGGGCACCGCCGCCGCGGCCGGGCGCGGCAGCTTCGCGCACTGGCCCACCAGCGCGCCGACGGCCACGTAGTCCCCACCGCCCCGGGCCGCGCGGCCGCCCACCGGAGACCCGGGCGCGGCGGCCACCCTCGCGTGGTGGTGGTCCACCAGCCGGGCCAGCACACCGGCCCGCTCCACCCGCTCCACCTGCTCCACCTGCTCCACCGCGGCGCCGTCGGAGCCGAGCCGCTGGGCGAAGGCCCGCAGCAGATCGTGGTAGCGGTAGCGGTCCGGGTGCGCCGAGACCTCCAGCATCGAGCAGTCCACCAGGGACTCGGCGAGTTCCTCGGCCACCGGCCCCGGCCGGTCCAACACCGCGGCCACCTCCGCGGGCGACAGCTCAGGCACCTCGGGCACGGCCAACAGCCGGAAGGCGCGGGCCTGTTCGGCGTCCAGCTGGTCGAAGCCGAAGCGGAACGAGGACTCGACCGCGAGGTCCCCGCTGCGCAGCGCGTCCAACCGGTAGCGGTCACCGCCCAGTTGCTCCACCAGCCGGGCGATGCCCCAGGCCGGGCGGCAGGCCAGGCGGGCCGCGAGGATCCGCACCGCGAGCGGCAACTGCCCGCAGAGCCGGACGAGTTCACCGGCCGCCTCGGGTTCGGCCGCGACCCGTTCGGGGCCGACCACCCGGGTCAGCAGGGTGACGGCGTCCTCGGCGGGCAGCACCGGCAGTTCGGTGAAGCGGGCGTTGGGGAGCGCCCCGATCCGGGTCCGGCCGGTGACCAGGACGGCGCAGCCCGGGCTGCCCGGCAGCAGCGGCCGGACCTGTTCGGCGTCGCGCGCGTTGTCGAGCAGGACGAGCACCCGCCGCCCGGAGAGCAACGACCGGTAGCGGGCGGCGCGTTCGGCCAGACCCGTCGGAATCGCCTCCCCGACGACGCCGAAGGAGCGCAGGAAGACCGCCAGCGCCTCCTCCGGCCGGGTCGGGCGGCCGTCGGTGCCGTGCAGGTCGAGGTGGAGCCGACCGTCCGGGAACTCCCCGGCGAGGCCGTGCGCGACGTGCACGGCGAGCGCGGTCTTGCCGACCCCGCCCATGCCCGCGACCGCCGCCACCGGCACGCAGCCCGGCTCCCGCAGCGCGGCCCGCAGCGCTTCGACCTCCGCCGAGCGGCCGGTGAAGTCGGCTACGGCCGAAGGGAGTTGGTCGGGCACGAGCAGGGTGGACGGCTCCGCCGCGGCCACCGGGGCGCCCTCCTGCGGGAGCCGGGGCGCCGGCACGACCGCCCGGCCGGCGGCCACCGCGAGCGTCCCGTCCGCCGCGAGGATCCGCCCGTGCAGCTCGCGCAGGCCCGGGCCGGGCGCGACGCCCAGCTCGGTGCGCAGCCGGCGGTCCGCCGCGCGGTACTCCTCCAGCGCGTCCGCCTGCCGTCCGGCGCGGTACAGCGCGAGCATCAGCAGCTCCGAGAGGCGCTCGCGCAGCGGGTGTTCCTCGACCAGGGCCGTCAGCTCGGCGACCGACTCGGCCCACCGGCCGCCGTCGACCTCGGCCTCCAGTCGCGCCTCCACGACGGCGAGTCGGCGCTCCTCCCACTCCCGGCGTTGGCGCTGCACATAGGGCCCGGGCACCCCGGACATCGACTCGCCCCGCCAGAGCGCCAGCGCCGCCCGCAGCGCGGTGGCCGCCTCCAGGTGCCGCCCGTCGGCGCGCAGCATCCGCGCCCGCGCCACCAGCGTCTCGCACCGGACGGTGTCGAGGCCGTCGCGGTCGGCCACCAGCAGGTACCCGCCGCCGAGCGAGGTCAGCACGTCCGGCCCGAGGACCCGGCGCAGCCGGTGCACGTACGTCCGGATGACGCCGTGGGCGCTGGCCGGCGGTTCGTCGCCCCACAGGTCGTCGATCAGCTGGCCGCCCGACACCTGCCGGCCCGCCCGGAACAGCAGGGAGAGCAGCATGCCCTGCTGCTGCGGCGAACCGAGCGCCAGCTCGACCCCGTCCCGCAGGCCGCGCACCGGCCCGAGCACCTCGAACCGCAGCCCGCCGGACCGTCCGTCCTGGTCCACCTACCGACTCCCCCCGCGACACGACTCCCCCGTGCGCATAATAACCATCGGTATTCCCGCTGCTCAGCTCTGCGAAAACGGTGGCGCCGCCGCGACGGCGAAGACGCTTCGACGAAGACGCTTGACCTTGAGTGAACTCCAAGTCGTACGGTCGTTCACACGGCACACCGCCGAAGGCCAGGGAACGGAGAACCCCCATGAGCACCGACCGCAACGACAGCACCGAAGCCGGTATCCCGACCACCGCCGCCGAGACGCGGGAGGAGCGGTTCGACCGGGGGATGGCCGTCCTCACCTCCGTCGACGGCGAGGCCGGGCAGCGGGTGGTCGACGCGCTCGCCGACATTCACCCCGAACTCGCCCACCAGATCGTCGCCTGGGGCTTCGGCGAGGTCTACAGCCGGCCCGGACTGCCGCCGCGCGACCGGCAGTTGGTGACCCTGGGGATGCTCACCGCGCTCGGCGGCTGCGAACCCCAGCTGGAGGTCCACATCAACGCCGCCCTCAACGTGGGCCTGACGCCCACCGAGATCACCGAGGCCCTGCTGCACTCCGCCACCTACTGCGGCTTCCCCAAGGCCATCAACGCCACCTTCGTCGCCAAGAAGGTCTTCGGCGAGCGCGGCCTGCTGCCCGTCGACGCGTCCTGACGCCGTGCGGCGCCGCCACCGGAAAAGCCGGTGAGCGGGGCGGGCGAGGGCGGCAGACTGGCCGCCATGACCGAGACGAAGAGCAGCACCGAGGCCGGGATCGAAGCGACCTTCAAGAAGGACCTGCTGACCTACCTGCAGGACGCCCGGGACGCCCTGTTGTGGAAGCTCGAAGGGCTGTCCGAGTACGACGTCCGCCGGCCCCTGACGCCGACCGGGACCAATCTGCTGGGGCTGGTCAAGCACGCGACGGCGGCGGAGGCCCTCTACTTCGGCGAGACCTTCGGGCGGCCGTTCGAGGCGCCCCGGCCGTGGATCACCGGGGAGGCCGAGCCGAACTCCGACTTCTGGGCCACCCCGGAGGAGAGCCGGGAGGAGATCGTCGGGCGGTACCGCGCGGCCTGCGCGCACGCCGACGCGACGATCGCCGCGCTGCCGCTGGACGCGGTCGGCCGGGTGCCGGGGGGCCGCAGTACGGTGACGCTGCACCACGGCCTCGTCCACATGACCGCCGAGACCCAGCGGCACGCCGGCCACGCCGACATCGTGCGGGAGCTGGTCGACGGCGTGACCGGGCAGCGCCGGGGCGGGGAGAACACGGCCCCCGGCGACGAGGCCTGGTGGGCCGCCCACCGGGCCCGGGTCGAGCAGGCCGCCCGCACGGCGGCCGGAGAACCCGCGCCCCGGGCGTAACGGCGAAGCCCCGGGCGTAACGGCGCGGCGCCGGGCCCTCCGCACCGGCGCCGGGGAGCCGGCCCCCGTTGACCCGTCCCTGACCAGGCGCCTAGGGTCGGGACCCGTGCAGCGATACGACTGGCTGAAGAAAATTCAGCGCATGGACCCGGAGACCGAGTTCACCGAGATCTACCGGATCAGCAGCTGGTACGAGTTCCCCTGGGACTACACCCAGTCGCTCAGCTTCGCGCTCTACCGCACCTACGCGGTGCCCAGCATCGGCCGGCTGCTCGCGGAGACCGGCGAGTTCACCCGGCGCACGCAGAAGCGCTACGACGACACGGTGCTGATCCTGGAGGCGGTGGTCGAGCACGGCTTCGACTCCTCGCAGGGGCGCGAGGCGATCCGCCGGATGAACCAGATGCACCGCCGGTACGACATCTCCGACGACGACTACCGCTACGTGCTCTCCACCTTCGTGGTGACGCCCAAGCGCTGGATGGACGACTACGGCTGGCGGCGCCTCTCCCCGCACGAGATCCGGGCGAGCGTCAACTACTACCGCGAGCTGGGCCGGCACATGGGCCTGAGCGACCTCCCGGAGACGTACGAGGACTTCGAGCGGCTGCTCGACGACTACGAGCGCGCGCACTTCGCCTTCGACGAGGGCGGCCGGGCGGTCTCCGACTCCACGCTCGGCCTGATGGCCTCCTGGTACCCGGCCGCGCTGCGGTCCTCGATGCGGCTCTCCTCGCTCTGCCTGCTCGACGACCCGCTGCGCGAGGCCTTCGGCTACCCGGCCCCGCCGGCGCCGCTGCGGCGCGCCGTACGGGCGGGGATGCGGCTGCGGGGCCGCTTCGTCCGGCTGCTCCCCCCGCGCCGCCGGCCGCACCTGGGCCGCGACGGATGGCAGGTGCGCAGCTACCCCGGGTACCCGTACGGCTACCGGATCGGCGAGCTGGGCACCTTCGCGAAGCAGGACGCCCCCGGGCCGTCCGCCGGCGGCTGCCCCTTCCCACACGCGTCGACGGGCGGGAAGAAGGACTGAGCACCGGCCGGCCGGAACTACGGCGCCGCTACTCGGCCACCACCACGGTGTTCTGGTTGGCCGTGAGCAGCCAGCGGCCGTCCTCCTTGGCCATCACGTAGAGCGGGCTGCCCTCCTCCCCGACCTGCTCGCCCGCGGCGTCGAGGTAGCGCTGGCGGACCTTGACGGCCGCGACGTCGGGGCGGATGAAGAACACGTGCACCACCTCGTAGGTGGCGGTGTGGCCGGTACCGGAGAAGGAGCCGGGGAGCACCTTGCGGGTGAACTCGGCGATCGCGTCGCGGCCGAGGAGGACCTTGCCGTGGCCGGTGGTCCAGATCGCGTCGGCCCGGAAGAGGTCGATGAACACCTCGGGGAGTTCATTGAGCTGGGAGTGCTGAACGGTGGCGACGACCTGCTGGATGGCGGCGATCTCGGCTTCGACGGAACCGGCGTTCATGAGTGCGTTGGTCATGGGGACAATCATGGAACTTCAAGTTCACTTGAGGTCAAGATCTTTTGGAACGGCCGACGCGGCCGGACCGGACCGGACCGGTTCGTGCTCACCCCCTTGCCGGGACGGCATTGCGGGAGCACCATCTCGGCATGCCCATGCCACGACATTCCCCGGCCGCGCCGCCGGCACCCGAACGGTTGATCTAGGCTGGTGACGTGCTCATACTCGTTCGCCGTCGCCACGTGGACCTGCTCCGCGTGACCAGCATGTCCTGTCGACGCTCCAGCTGAACCTCGCACCCCACCCTCAGCGCGGCCCCCACCGGCCGCGTCCCCCCTCCCGGCCCCGGGCACACCCGCCGCACCAGGCGCGTCCCCGGCGTTCCCGGTCACCACCGGAGCCGGCCGGGACGAGACCCAGCGGATGTCACCCATGACGCAGCAGCACCCCACCACCATCACCTCGGCCACCGACGACGCCCTCGACGGCTCCCTCCCGGTGATCGACCTCTCGCTCGCCCACGGCAACCCGGCGGACCGTACCCGGCTGCACGACGAGCTCCGGGCCGCGGCCACCGGCGTCGGCTTCTTCCAGCTCGTCGGCCACGGGGTCACCCCGGCCGAGACGACCGCCCTCACCGACGCCATGCGGGCCTTCTTCGCCCTCCCCGAGGCCGACCGCCACGCCGTCGCCAACCTCAACTCGCCGCACTACCGCGGTTACACCCGCACCGGCGACGAGCGCACCGGCGGCAGCCAGGACTGGCGCGACCAGCTCGACATCGGCGCCGAACTGCCCCCGCACGTCCCCGGCCCGGACGAGCCCGCCTACTGGTGGCTGGAGGGCCCCAACCAGTGGCCGGAGGCCCTGCCCGAGCTGCGCAGCGCCGCCCTCACCTGGATCGACCGGCTCGGCGCCGTCGCCCGCACGCTGCTGCACGAGCTCCTCGCCGCGATCGGCGCGCGCCCGGAGTTCTACGACCCCGCCTTCGCCGGCCACCCGCACCTGCGGCTCAAGCTGGTCCGCTACCCGGGCACCGCCCCCGACGGCGCCGGGCAGGGCGTCGGCGCGCACAAGGACTACGGCTTCATCACGCTGCTCCTCCAGGACACCGTGGGCGGCCTCCAGGTGCAGCGCGAGGACGGCTCCTTCCTGGACGTCCCGCCGATGGCGGGCGCCTTCGTGGTCAACCTCGGCGAACTGCTGGAGGTCGCCACCGACGGCTACCTGAAGGCCACCAGCCACCGCGTGGTCAGCCCGGCCGGCGCCCGCGAGCGCTTCTCCGTCCCGTTCTTCTACAACCCGCGCCTCGACGCCCACATCGAGCCGCTGGACTTCCCGCTCGCCCACCACGCCCCCGGCGCCACCCAGGACCCGGCCAACCCGCTCTACGCCGACTTCGGCTTCAACGAGTGGAAGGGCTACACCCGCGCCCACCCCGAGGTCACCCGCCGCCACCACCCCGACCTCGCGGCCTGACCCCGACACCGGCCGACCCCGGCGGACGGTCTCCGGCCCCGAGGCGGCCCACGGACAACCGCATGGTGCGCGGCGCGCGCCGCGCACCATGCGCCCCCACGCACCTCCATGAGGTCGGGCACTGACCACCCTTGTCAGCCATCCGGCCCACACCCGGTTCCCCGACGGTAGGGTGCACGCATCAACACGTACCGTCACCGGCCTGACCCGGAGACGGCATGCACGAGGGGGAACCATGTCCAGTCCGCACACGCCCGCACCGCTCACCGTCTCGGTACTCGACCACGATCCGCTCCGTGAAGCCCGCGACCTGCGATCGCTCCGTGAAGCACTCCAGGGGGAAGGCGTCGGGACGGATCTGCGCAGGACGGCGCCCGCGTCCGCGGACCCCGACGCCAAGGGAGCCTCGGAGGTCCTGTCCCTGGTCTTCGGGGGTGGCTCGCTGGCCGTCGCGGTCCTCCAGACCTGGCTGGCCCGGGTCCCCGCCCGGCGTCTGCGGATCGAGCGCGCCGACGGCGGAGTCCTGGAGATCGACGGCCGAACGCAGCGCGAGGACGCCGAGGTGGTCCGCGCGTTCTGCTCGGCCGACAACCCGCGCCAGGTCGAGGGCGAATAGCCGTGCAGGACAACGACCGGCACGCCCTCCTCATCGGAGTCAGCGGCTACGACTCGCCCCAGTACCAGGACCTCGCCGCCGTGCGGGCCGACCTGCACTACATGCAGGCCGTCCTGGAGCGCACCGACATCGGCATGTTCAATCCCTGCACCATCGCCGCCGAGCCGACGGCCGCACAGCTCAAGCGGGTCGTCGAGGACTTCCTCGCCGAACGGACCGGCGCCGACACCGCTCTGCTCTACTTCAGCGGCCATGGCCAGTACAGCGTGGAGGACGGCCAGCTGTACTTCATCACCCGTGACAGCGACCCCGAGGACCTGCCCAACACCGCCGTCGCGGCGGAATTCCTCCATGAGCAGCTCCAGGAATGCCGGGCCTCCGCCAAGGTCGTCCTGCTGGACTGCTGCGACAGCGGATCCGTCGTCCAATCGTGGTCCGCCAAGGGCCCCGGCGGGCCGGAGGCGTCCACGGAGCAGGGCGTGATGCTCCGACCGTCCGGCGTCTACGTCATCACGGCCTCGGGGGCGCGCCAGACGGCCTCGGCCAAGGCCCCCGAGGGATCCGCGCTGGGTACCTCCCGCTTCACCGGCGAGATCGTCGAGGGACTCCGCTCGGGCCGGATGACCGACCGCAACTGGGTCACCGCGGACGACCTCTTCGCCTACGTGTCACGGCAACTGCGGGCCTCGGACGGCCAGGTGCCCACCCGGTCCATGCTCGCCGCCACCCAGACACTGCTGCTCGCCCGCGGTGTCGCCTCGCCCGTCACGCTCCCGCCGCAGGCCGGCCGGCCCGGGGTCGGCACGCCCAGCATCCCCGACAAGGCCCTGCGACGGGCAGCCGAGGAACAGGCCGGCAGTCCCCGCTGGACCCAGCTCACCGACTACTACCTCGCCTGCATGTCCAAGGAGGCTGCCGCCGACTGGCTGCCGTCCCGCGGGCAGCAGGAGAAGTACCTGCTTCTGAGCGGCCACCCCGAACTCCTCCAGTCGGGCTCCGACGACTCCGTCGGAGCCCCTGACGAACTGCCCGGCTCCGCCCTCCGCGGCCCTTCCGAAGGCACCGAACAGAACACGGAGATCTGGTACGGCTACCCGACTGTCACACTGCCCGCCCCCGGCGGCCGGAAGAACACGGCGGACGGCACCCGGCTCGCCCCACTCCTCATCCAGCAGCTCGAACTCTCGGTCGACGAAGGGGGTCGACGGATACTCCGCCCCGCCAGCGTGCCGATCCCGCACCCCGGCCTCCTGGCGGAGTTCCTCGACGCGCACGAGCAGGCCGAACTGGTCGCCGGCTGGCAGCCGGACTGGCAACACGGCCACGCCGCCCAGATGCTCCAGAACATCCGCCAGCTCCTGAAGGTCCTCGGCATCGACGAGATCCAACCGCTCGATCCGCAGCGCCTCCAAGAGAACAGCGTCCGTCGCGAGGTCCGGCTGGGCGCCCACAACACCGCGATGCTGCTCACCTCCACGGGCGCCGACAAGATGACCATCGGACTCGTGGACAACCTGCGCAAGCTCTCCGACCGTGCGCACGAGATAGAGCGGACGGCACTCTCCGCACTGGTCTCCGACCGCCACCGCGACAGCCGCCATCCCACTCCGAAGGCGGTCGCCGACCGCAGTGACGCGCCGATCGTGTCGGCGGGCCCGCTGAACGAGCGGCAGGAGGAGGTCATCCGCTCCGTCCTGCGCGACCGTCTCACCGTCGCCACCGGTCCGGCCGGCACCGGCAAGAGCCAACTCGTCACCGCTCTCGTCCAGACCGCGACCCAACTCGGCTGGAAGACCTGCGTGGTGTCCACCAACAACCAGGCCGTCGACGAGGTCGAGCGCCGCTGCTCCGCGCTGGTCAGCGGCCTGCTGCTGCGTACCGGGAACCAAACGGCTCGGGTACGCGAGGCGGAGACGATCTCCGATCTGCTCCAGCACGCCTCCGCCCCCGAGTGCTCGCCCGCCACCGCGGCCGGGGAGTTGCGCATCGCCCACGCCGAACTCGCCGCGGCCCGAGCGCGGCTCGCCGACATCGCCCGGAACGAGACAGCCCTCGCCGCCACGGCAGCCGGCCGCTCCGAGGCGCTGAGCCGGATCGGCGTCGCTCCGTCCACGCTGGCCGGCGTCTGGACCGACGGAGGCGACCGGCTGCGTCTCTGGGCCGATCGGGCCGGCAAGGCCACCAGAGCCGGGGCATGGCAGCTCGGCCCATGGCGCAGACGGCGGGCCGGCGCCGCCCTCCTCTCCGGCCTCGGGTCGGACGCGCCGGGCGCGACGGCACTTGCCTCGCGCTTGAGTGATCCCGCCGACGCCGCGACCACCCTGGCCGTACTCGCCGAAGCCGCCACGGCCGAGTGGGAGCTGCGGCGCGGGATCCCGCGCTTCCCCCTGAACGCCGCCACAGAGGCCTTGTCCGAGCTCGCCGCCGTCCAGGCCCGGGCCGCCGAGGCCTCAGCACGGCTGATGCGCTCGACCATCGCCACCCGGATCCGGAATGCCCGACCGCAGCTACAGGCCCGGCTCGGCGCACTCCAGCGGGGCACCGATCTTCGGCGGACCCAGCGCGAGCTCATGAGCGCGCTGGGCGGCTGGGCCATCACCACCCATTCCGTCCAGCAGCTCGACCTGACCGCGGCCCACTTCGACCTGGTCATCGTCGACGAGGCCAGCCAGTGCGCGATCCCGTCCGTCCTGCCGATGCTGTTCCGCGCCGAACGTGCCCTCGTCATCGGCGACCCGGCCCAGCTCGGGCAGATCAGCAAGATCCCGCACGGGACCGACCGGTCCGCCCGCGCCGGTGCCGGGCTCACCGCCTCCTGGCTGGAGGAGCGTCGGCTCACCTACAGCACCTCCTCCGCGTACGACGCGGCCGCCCACGCGCACGGCAGACCGATCCTGCTCGACGAGCACTACCGGTGCCATCCGGACATCGTCGACCTTCCCAACCGGGCCTGCTACGGCGGCCGGCTGCGTGTGCTCACCGATGTCCGCACCCTCCGGCGCGCGGGCTCCGCACCGGCGGCCCCGCTGCGCTGGATCGACGTGCCGAACAGCCAGCCCCTGCCCGGTCCGAACGGATCCTGGAAGAACTCCGCCGAGCTGCGGAAGGTGATCGAGATCGTGGCCGAGCTGCAGGCCACGCACTCCGAGGACACCCGGATCGGGATCATCACCCCGTTCAAGGAACAGCGAAAGCAGCTCCAACGGCGCTTCGACGGCTCCCCCGTCAAGGTCGGTACGGTGCACGCCTTCCAAGGGGGCGAGTGCGACGTCATCATCCTGAGCCTCGTCGCCAACTCCGACTCGCCGCGGACCACCGTCAACTGGCTGCGCAACGAGGCCCGCCTCTGGAACGTGGCCATCACCCGGGCCAAGGCCCAGCTGATCACTGTCGGCGACCGGGCATTCTGGGCCCAACAGGGCGGAATGGCTGCCGGGTTGGCCGCGCGTACGGCGGCATCCGACCTGCCTGCCACCCCGGTGGGCACCGAGGGTGGCGATCCGCTCGGCGACGGCCTGCACGCGCTGCTACTCGCCACCGGTCACCGGCAGATCCAGCGCGAGGTCCGCGTCGAGGGCCACGCATGCGATTTCCTCCTCGCCACCGACCGAGGGATCACCGCGCTGCTCATCGACCGCGGACCGGAGCCAGGTGAGGACCCGGCCCGACAGCTCCGCCTCCGTCAGGCCTCGGCAGGGCTCCTCCCCGGCCTGCGTGCGGCGACATCCGGACCGTTCGCCGGCCCCATCACCGACGCGCTTCGCATTCCCGCCTGGCGAATCCTCGCGGCCGACCACGCCGGGGATCCGCTCAGGGCTTGATCCGCTCACCCGCCCTGCCGGGGTGCCGCTTCGGGCGGCGCCCCGGCACTCCGCGTGTTCGCCGCGGCCACTCGATCGCCCCGGTGGGACAGTGGTGTCACACTGGTGGTGTCACAGTGGTGGTGCGAGGGAGGGAGGCCCGGGGTGGAGGTGCGGCTGACGGTCGACGAGTTGGCGGCGCGGGCGGGGGTGACGGTGCGGACGGTGCGGTTCTACGGGACGAAGGGGCTGCTGCCGCCGCCGGTGCTGGGGGCCCGGCGGGTCGGGTGGTACGGGGCCGAGCACCTGGACCGGCTGGGGCTGATCGAGGAGTTGCAGCGGCAGGGGCTGACGCTGGCCGCGATCGAGCGGTACCTGGCGCGGCTGCCGCAGGACTCCACCCCGCTGGACCTGGCGATCCACCGGGCGCTGGTGGCGTCCTGGACGCCGGAGACGCCGGAGGAGGCGAGCCGGGGGCAGTTGGAGCGGCGGGCCGGGCGGTCGCTGTCGGAGGAGCAGTTGGACCGGCTGGCCGCGATGGGGGCGCTGGAGCGGACGGCGGACCCGGAGGTGTTCCGGGTGGATCCGGGGCTGCTGCCGCTGGGGGTGCGGATCCTGGACGTGCCGATCCCGCTGGAGACGCTGCTGGCGGCGCGCGCCGTGGTGGTGGAGCACAGCCGGGCCACGGCGCGGGAGTTGCAGCGGCTGTTCCGGGAGACGGTGTGGCGGCCGTTCCGGGAGAGCGAGCCGGCGCCGGACGACGTGGAGCGGATGAAGGCACTCACCGATCACCTCCAGCCGATGGTGGCGCAGGCGCTGGTGACGGCGTTCCAGAAGTCGCTGCGGGAGGAGCTGGGCGAGGAGCTTGGCGAGGCAGCGAGCGAGGAGCAGGGCGAGGCGGCGGAGGGGGACTCCGCCGCCTCGCCCGACCGGTGAGCGCGGGGCTCAGTCGGTGAAGGTGCCCCCCTCGGCGGCGATCCGCTCCAGCAGCGCGGGCGGCGCGAACCGCTCGCCGTACGCGGCGGCGAGTTCGCGGGCGCGCGCCGCGAAGCCGGCCGGGCCGCCCGGGTAGCCGTTGACGTACTGGAGGACGCCGCCGGTCCAGGCGGGGAAGCCGATGCCGAGGATGGAGCCGACGTTGGCGTCCGCGACGGAGGTGAGCACGCCCTCCTCCAGGCAGCGGACGGAGTCCAGGGCCTCGCTGAACAGCATCCGCTCCTTGAGGTCCTCGAACGGGATGTCCACGTCCGCGCGGGTGAAGTGCTCGCGCAGGCCCGGCCAGAGCCGGCCCCGGGTGCCGTTCTCGTCGTAGTCGTAGAAGCCGGCGCCGCCGCTGCGGCCGGGGCGGCCGAACTCGTCGACCATCCGGTCGACCACCGCGTCCGCCGGGTGGGCGGTCCACTCACCGCCGGCCGCCTCGACGGCGCGCCGGTGCTCGTCGCGGATCCTGCGCGGCAGGGTGAGGGTCAGCTCGTCGAGCAGCGCGAGCACCTTGGCCGGGTAGCCGGCCTGGGCGGCGGCCTGCTCGACGCTGGCCGGCTCGACGCCCTCGCCGATCATGGCGAGGCCCTCGTTGATGAACTGGCCGATCACCCGCGAGGTGAAGAAGCCGCGCGAGTCGTTGACCACGATCGGGGTCCTGTCGATCTGCCGGACCAGGTCGAAGGCGCGGGCCAGTGCCTCGTCCCCGGTCTGCGGGCCGCGGATGATCTCCACCAGCCGCATCTTGTCGACCGGCGAGAAGAAGTGCAGGCCGATGAAGTCGGCGGTGCGCCGCACGCCCTCGGCGAGCAGGCCGATCGGCAGGGTGGAGGTGTTGGAGCAGAGCAGCGCGTCGGGCGCCACGACGCCCTCGACCTCCTGGAACACCTTGTGCTTGAGCTCGGGGTTCTCGAAGACCGCCTCGATCACCGCGTCGCAGCCGGCCAGGTCGGCGGCGTCGGCGGTCGGGGTGATCCGGGCGAGCAGTTCGTCGCGCTGCGCCTCGGTGCTCCGGCCGCGGGCCACCGCCTTCGCCAGCAGGCCCTCGGAGTAGGCCTTTCCGCGTTCGGCGGCCTCGACGGTGACGTCCTTGAGCAGCACCTCGATGCCGGCCTTGGCGCAGGCGAAGGCGATACCGGCGCCCATCATGCCGGCCCCGAGCACGGCGACCTTGCGGACCGTCCGCTTCTCCACCGAAGCGGGGCGCCCCGCACCGGAGTTGACCGCCTGGAGGTCGAAGAAGAGGGCCTGGATCATGTTCTTGCTGGTCTGCCCGCAGGCCAGCTCGGTGAAGTAGCGGGCCTCGATCTCCATCGCCGTGTCGACGTCCACCTGGGCGCTCTCGACGGCGGCGGCGAGCACGTTGCGCGGCGCCGGGTAGGGGGCGCCGGCCAGCTGCTTGCGCAGGTTGGCGGGGAAGGCGGGGAGGTTGGCGGCGAACGCCGGGGTGCTGGGGGTGCCGCCGGGGATCCTGTACCCCTTGACGTCCCAGGGCTGGACGGGGGCCGGGTTGGCCTCGATCCAGGCCCGCGCCCGGGCGGTCAGCTCCTCCGGGGTGCCGACGAGCTCGTGGACCAGGCCGTGCTGGAGGGCCTGCGCCGGCCGGTACTGGCGGCCCTGCAGCAGCACCTTGAGCAGGGCGTCGGTGATGCCGAACAGCCGGACGGTGCGGACGACCCCGCCGCCGCCGGGGAGCAGGCCGAGGGTGACCTCCGGCAGGCCGATCCGGCTCGCGGGGGTGTCCAGGGCGATCCGGTGGTGGCAGGCGAGGGCGAGTTCCAGACCGCCGCCGAGCGCGCTGCCGTTGAGCGCGGCGACGACCGGCTTGCCGAGCGTCTCCAGGGTGCGCAGGGCGCGCTTGATCCGCATCGACTTCTCGAAGACGGCGGCGGCGTCCTCGGGGCGGGCGGCGGAGAGCATCCTCAGGTCGCCGCCGGCGAAGAAGGTCTTCTTGGCGGAGGTGACGACCACGCCGCGCAGCTCGTCCCCGAGGCCGGCCAGCCGGGCGACGACGGCCTCGAAGTCGGCGGTGAAGGCCTCGTTCATGGTGTTGACGGACTGGGTGGGGTCGTCGAGGACGAGGGTGACCACACCGTCCTGGTCCTGCTCCCAGCGGATGGTGGTGGTGTCGCCGGTGTCGCCGGTGTCGCTCATGGGGTTCGGGTCTCCTGAAGGGCCGGAAGGGGAGGAGGTCTCGGGGCGTCTCGGCGCGTCTCGGTGCGTCTTGGCGCGCGGGTCGGACGCGCGGGTCGGGTCGGACGCGCGGGTCAGACGCGCTCGACGACGGTGGCGATGCCCATACCGCCGCCCACGCAGAGGGTGGCCAGGCCGTAGCGGAGGTCGCGCCGTTCCAGTTCGTCGATCAGCGTGCCGATGAGCATCGCGCCGGTGGCGCCCAGCGGGTGGCCGAGGGCGATCGCGCCGCCGTTGACGTTCACCTGCTCCGGGGAGAAGCCCATCTCGCGGACGAAGCGCAGCGCGACGGCGGCGAAGGCCTCGTTGATCTCGACCAGGTCGATGTCGGCGGCGGTCAGGCCGGCCTTGGCGAGCGCCTTGCGGGTCGCGGGGGCCGGGCCGGTGAGCATGATGGTCGGCTCGGAGCCGGAGACGGCGGCGGAGACGATCCGGGCGCGCGGCCGCAGCCCGTAGCGCTCGCCGATCTCGCGGCTGCCGATGGCGACCAGCGCGGCGCCGTCCACGATGCCGGAGGAGTTGCCGGCGTGGTGGACGTGGTCGATGGCCTCCACCCAGTGGTACTTCTGCAGGGCGACGGCGTCGAAGCCGCCGGCCTCGCCGATCGCGGCGAAGGAGGGCTTGAGCCCGGCCAGCGTCTCGACGGTGGTGCCGGGGCGGATGAACTCGTCGCGGTCCAGCACGACCAGGCCATTGCGGTCGCGGACCGGGACGACCGAGCAGTCGAACAGGCCGTCGGCCTGGGCCTTGGCGGCGCGGGCCTGGGACTCGGCGGCGAACGCGTCGACGTCGGTGCGGGAGAAGCCCTCGATGGTGGCGATGAGGTCGGCGCCGACGCCCTGCGGCACGAAGTTGGTCTCGTACGCCGTCATCGGGTCGGCGAACCAGGCGCCACCGTCGGAGGCCATCTTCACCCGGGACATCGACTCGACGCCGCCGGCCAGGATCAGGTCCTCCCAGCCGGAGCGGACCTTGGCGGCGGCCATGTTGACGGCCTCCAGACCGGAGGCGCAGAAGCGGTTCTCCTGCACGCCGGCCACCGTGTCGGGCAGGCCGGCGGCGACGGCGGCGATCCGGGCGATGTCGGAGCCCTGGTCGCCGATCGGGCTGACCACGCCGAGCACGATGTCGTCGATCGCCGCCGGGTCGAGCTCGGGGAAGCGGCGGCGGATCTCGTGGATCAGGCCGACGACGAGGTCGATCGGCTTGGTGCCGTGCAGCGAGCCGGAGGCCTTGCCCCGGCCGCGCGGGGTGCGGATCGCGTCGTAGACGTACGCTTCGGTGGTCACGGTGGGCAGCCTTTCGGGGCGGGTTCGGGGTGGCGAGCCGGTTCAGCCGAGGATAGAGCGGCCGACGATCTCCTCCATGATCTCGGTGGTGCCGCCGTAGCTGGTCCGGATGCGGCCGCCATCGAGGCGTCGCACTTTCCCGAAGGCCGGTCTGTGCCGGCCCGGCTTCGCGCCGCGCGGGCTTCGGCCGGTTTCACCGAGCCTCGGCGGCACCCGCGGTTCGACAGCAGGGGTACTCGACGAAGCGGTAGATGGCGGCCGATACGAGCAGGGTCCCGGCCAGCGCCAAGCCGACCGGCACCACGTACCAGCCCCCGCTCCACACGTGGAACAGGACCGCCAGGATCGTGAAGTGCACCAGATAGAAGGCGTACGACCACTTCCCGAGCCGGATGAGGGCGGGCCTGCGCAGTGGGCTGCTCAGCCCCTGCGCGTCCCGGGCGGCCACGAGACGAATGATGAGCGCCAGCGGGACCAGCGGCAGTGCCGAGACGGAATACGGAGCGGGCAGGACGAGGCAGAGGCTGAGCGCGCCCGCCAGTGCGAGAACGGCGGCCGCGACACGGGGCTGTTTGGGCGGGTAGTGGACGTGGAGCCGGGCGAGGATCATGCCCAGCACGAAGTCAGGGAGTCTACTGGGTGGGAATACGTAGACGTAGGAGATGGGCGGGCGCAGGATCTCGTGCATCCCCACGTCCATGGCGTCCCCGTGTGCTCCGCACATCCAGGCAATGGTCGCGGGGATCCAGGCGGCGAGTGCGGTTGCCAGGGCGGCGAGCGGGAGCCTTCGCCGGCTGATCCTGTCGACCAGCGGCAGCAGTGCCGGAAAGAGCAGGTAGAAGAAGGCTTCGCAGGCAAGCGACCAGGCGACACCGTTGCCGGCGGCGAGCCCGCTGGGCGACGGCGAGAACGTATGGACGAGCATGAGATTGAGCAGGTCCTGCCACGCTGTCACCCCCGCTTCCTGTAGCGGGCGGGCCACTCCCAGCCAGACGACGGACATGGCAACGATCCACGCGATCGCGTGGCCGGGCAGGATCTTGGCGCTTCGGCGGCCCCAGAACTTCCGGGCGCTGTCTTCCCGGCGGGACGAGTGGGTGAGCACGAATCCACTGAGAACGAAGAAGAGCGTGACCCCCAACGGGCCACCGGGGTTGAGTACGCGCAGTCCGGGCCACCCGCCCGCGTGCTGCCAGATGAGTCCTGCGTGGCAGCAGAAGACCGCCAGGGCGGCAAGGAAACGCAGCCCGGTCAGTGAGGGCAACCGGGTTCTGCCCTGCGGTGAATGCGGTGAATGCGGTGAATGGACGCTGCGAGCGTGTTCACCGGCGCGGGAAGCGGGTGTGGGGACGGGACTGCCCGTCGTGGCGGGTGGAGGCAGGGCATTCATCATTCTTCGCTCTCGGGCAGGGAACTGCGTTGGTGGCACGCAGGGGTTTCGCAGGCGGTGGCCGGAGCGGGCAGGAGACGAACCGGAGACCGGTCGGGTGGAGGCACAGTGCGTCCCGCCGGACCGGTGCCCCGGCTAGCGGGACCGGGCGGCCATGTGGTGTGCCATGGAGCGGAGTTCCTCCCGCGCGACCGCGGGCAGATCGCAGCAGTGCAGTGCTTCGAGTGCGAGGTCGAGGTGCTGTTGTGCGATGGCCTCGGCGGTGGTGCGCCCTCCGAGCCGCTCGACGAGCACGGTCGCCTGCCGGGTCTGTGCCTCGGTCAACGGGACGCCGGTGTCGAGGAGCGCGCGCAGATGTCCGGCTTCGGCATCGGCGGCGTGGAGCGCCGCCACGACCGGAAGGGTCTTCTTCCTGGCGACGAGGTCACTGCCGACGGGCTTGCCGGTGCGGCGGCTGTCTCCCCAGATGCCGAGGACGTCGTCGGCGATCTGGAAGGCCACTCCCGCGTGGCGGCCGAACCGCTCCAGCGCCTCGACCACGGCCGGTGGAGCGCCGGCGAGGGTGGCTGCCAGCTCGCAGGCAGCGCCGGTCAGGGCTCCGGTCTTGCCTTCTGCCATCTCCAGGTACGCGTCCACCGTGACCTGCTGATCGTCTTCGAAGGCAAGGTCGTCGCCTTGGCCGCGGACGAGCGCGCTCATCATCCGCACGCACACGCCCATGCTCGCCGCAGTGCCGCTGTCGGCCAGCACACCGAGCGCGAGCGTCAACAGCGCGTCGCCGGTCAACAACGCCGCCGGTACGCCGTAGACGACCCAGGCCGCGGCGCGGCCACGTCGGGTGCGGTCGCCGTCCATGATGTCGTCGTGCAACAGGGAGAACCCGTGCATCAGTTCGACGGACACGGCCGCTGCGACCGCCCGCTCCGGGGTGGGCCCGCACCGGGCGGCAGCCAGCGCCAGGCGAGGCCGTAGTGCTTTGCCGCGGTGCTCGGCGGTCCGGGGGCCCGAGGTGAATCCCAGGTGATATCGCGCCACAGCGCGGATACGGGGCGGGAGCTGGTCGACTGCATCCAGGATCGCGGCGTCGACCGCGGCCAGGTCGCTGTGCGAACCGACCGCGGACGCGTAGGGGATGGCGGCGAGGTCAGGCAGGGGCATGGGAACTCTCAAAACGAGTCGTCGCGAGGTCGTGCCACGTCATCAGGCCATGTGCCCAGTCACGCACAGCCTCGCCGTAGGCCTCCGCGCCCGGCACGGAACGGGCCAGGCGGTCGGCACTGTGGTGGAGTTCCGCCAAACGGGCGGAGATGCGCAGGCGCACCTCCGCTTCGGCCCGGGGCAGCGGCATGGGCTCGTGGTGAGCCAGCAGCAGCACGAGGTTGTGGGGATCGCCCTGGGCACGCTCCTTGGGCCAGGAGACGAGGTCGTTGTGCCAGGCGGTGCAGTCGGCCGCCAGGCGCCGGAGCGCCACCACATCCTCGTGCTCCGCCTGATCCGGTGTCAGCGGTGTGCGCGCCGCGTACTCCACCAGATCGAGGTTGACCAGGCTTGCGCTGCTGTGCGGCCGATTGGCCAGGTAGGAGGCGAGCGAGGGCCAGCAGGCCTCGGCTCGGTTGCCCGCCTCCCAGCCGAACGCCTCAAGACTCAGCAGACAGTTCCGTAGAAATCGCCGGACCCAGTCCGGCCCCATCCGCGGGCCCAGCCGCGCCAGCAGATCGTCGAACGCAGCGACGAATCCCGACGACCCGCCCGCTTGTTGTGCCGCCTCGGCGGGACAGTCCGACCGGCCGAGCGAAACCAGATGATCCGCATACGCCCCGAGATGCTGATCCGCCCGTCCACCGGGACTGTCCAAGGCATCGTCGACGAGCAGTGACAGGGAGCACCACCGGGTCAACACGAGCAGTTCCTCGGCCCCGGCCGCCGGCCAGCAGCGGTATGCGTAGGAGGCGGACAGCCTGCCGATCTCCCCGCAGGTACGGGAGTCCGCCAGCCGGTGAGCCTTGAGCCATCGGGTGCAGTCGGTTGCCACGGCGCTCAGGAAGGGCCGTTGCCTGTACTCGTCCGCGACGGAGTATGCCGGACCCGCCGGCCCGTCCTCAGGCATCGGGCACCGACATCCGGGCCGCACCCGGGAGCGCTGTCACCAGCGCGTCGGAGGCGCCGAAGAGGAACTGCGAACCAGCGTGACGCATCATCCAGAGCCTTCCAGGAATTAGGCAGACGGGAACTCCTCGAACCGTCGCAAGAGAATCACCAACGCTGCGTACTCGTCTAGAGGGCCCCCAAGAACTCGAACAGGCATACGTAATCAGCCACTTGATGTCCCGTCGCGGGCGCCCCTCGGCTGGAGGTCGAAGTCGTCGAAGCCGGCCACGGGCTCCGGGACACCGTACGCGTCGTCGGTGAAGAGGTCGCGTTGCACGGCAAACTCCTTGGCAGGGCGGCGGGCTCAGGGGGTCGGCGCGATGTCGGGGCCGGCCGGACCGGTGGCGAGTGAGGGCACGCCCCAGTCGCGGGCGACCGCGTCGGTGTCGGCGCCCGGCCGGGCCGGCGGGCGGCGCAGCGCGCCGGGGGTGGCGGAGAACCGCGGGGCGGGGGCGGGTTGGGTGACGCCGTCCACCTCGACGTAGGTCGCCCGGCTCACCAGGTGCTCGTGGGCGTGGGCCTGACGCATCGTCAGTACAGGCTCCACACAGGCGTCGGAGCCGGCGAAGACGGCCTCCCAGGCGGCCCGGCTGCGGGTGGCGAAGCGTGCGGCGATCAGGGCCCGCAGCTCGGGCCAGCGGGCGGTCTCCCACTGGCCGGGCGCGTCCGGGCCCAGCTCCAGCAGCCGGGCGAACTCGGCGTAGAACTGCGGCTCCAGCGCGCCCACCGCGAGGTGGCCGCCGTCGGCGGCGGGGTAGACGGCGTAGAACGGCGCGCCGCCGTCGAGCAGGTTGGCGCCGCGCCGGTCCTGCCACCGGCCGCCGGCGAGCAGGCCCTGGAGGACGGCGGTGAGGTGGGCGGCGCCGTCGACGATGGCGGCGTCGACGACCTGGCCGGCGCCGGTGGCCCGGGCGTGGTGGAGGGCGGCGAGCAGGCCGACGACCAGGTAGAGCGAGCCGCCGGCGTAGTCGCCGAGCAGGTTGGCGGGGAGGGCGGGCGGGCCGTCGGCCTCCGCCGGGGCGGTGGGATCCGCCGCAGCGGCGGCCGTCGGGGCGACGAGGCCGAGGACGCCGGCCACCGCGGTGTACCCGATGTCGTGCCCGGCCCTGGCGGCCAGCGGCCCGTGCTGCCCCCAGCCGGTCATCCGTCCGTACACCAGCGCGGGATTGCGGGCCAGACAGGCCTCCGGCCCGACGCCGAGGCGCTCGGCGACGCCCGGCCGGTAGCCCTCGATCAGCAGATCGGCGCGGGCGGCCAGGTCGAGCACCCGGTCCGGACCGCCGGTGGCCTTGAGGTCGACGACCACCGAGCGCTTGTTGCGGTTGGCGAGGTCGTACGCCGGCTCGATGCCGAGCGGCGAGGGTTCGGGGCGGTCCACCCGGACGACGTCGGCGCCGAGGTCGCCCAGCAGCATCGCGGCGAACGGGCCGGGCCCGATCCCGGCGAGCTCGACCACCCGGACCCCGGCCAGCGGCCCGCCGCCGCCCTCAGCGCTGTCACCCACGGGCGCCACTGCTCCTCCGAGGATCGAGGAAGTCTGACAGTAAAGCTGTAACACTCGCGATGATAGGCAAGCGACTCGCCGGTAACAAGGCCTTCGGCCCTCCTCCCCCGGGACCGTCACCCCCCGGACGGATCCCCCCGGCGGGGGAGGCGGCTCCGGTCTCCGGAGGACGTGCGGGCCGCCGGGCGCGCGGGAACGCGGGGGCATGACCCCGACACTCCCGCTCCGCACCCAGACCGCGATCCCGGCTTCGCCCGCCCCCGAACCCCTCGCCCCGCCGGTGGGCCGGACGCGGACCGCGGCGGCAGGTTCGCCGTCCAGGGGCTGGCGCTGATCACCGGGTTCCTGCTGTACGCGCGGGAGCGCTGGGCCGGGCTGCTGCGCCACGACCGGATCGGTGACCTGCCGCACTCCCCCACCCTGACCACCCAGCGCGCCTTCGCATGCGTCGCCGCGCCGCTCGCCGCCGGGATCGCGGCGGCCCGGGATCGCGGCGGCCCGGGATCGCGGCGGCCCGGGATCGGCGAACGCGCGGCGACGCTGCGCGGCGGCTGCGAGGCCGGGCCGGCGGACGACGGAACGACGTGGCGGCTGACCGTCTGGCTGCCGGTGGGAGGAGAGCAAGGGTGAACGGTTCGGGGGCAGGGGCCGCGGACGCGGCAGGGCGTGCGGTGTCGGGAGGGGGCGGCGGCCGGACGTGGTGCTGATGGACTGAGCGGGACCAGGCACGGGGGGCGTGCCGCGGTCGGCGGGCGGCGGGCGGCGGGCGCGGGCGGCGGGCCGGACAAGCTCCAGCACTGGTCGTCGTTCTTCCCGTACTCCTTCCCGACTGACCCGCGGCGCCGAGGCCCCCGCTGAGGCCTGAGGCCCGCGGCGGCCGACCGGACCGGTCCGGGCTCAGATCCGCCAGGACCGGATCCGGTCGGCCGCCGCGAACACGTCCGCCCGCCCCTCGGCGACGTCCCGGGCCAGCTCGACCAGCGCCCCGTACGGCGGATCGACGCCCTCCCCGGCCGCGTGCATGTACGCGGCCGTCGCCATGCAGGCGTAGAGGTTGTTGCGCAGCGGCAGCGGGCGCAGCAGCACGATGGTGTGCATCAGCGTCGCGGCACACCAGGCCGGATCGGCGTCGTGGCCGAGCTGGGCGGTGTTCACCCGGTGCCGCGCGACGGCCGCCTGGAGCGCCGAGTAGTCGCGCACGCTGAGGTCCTCGGGCGAGGCCAGCTCCTGGACGTCGAGCAGCCAGCGCAGATCGACGTGCAGCAGTATCATCGCGGCACCCCTCCCGTGGACCCCTCCCGTCGCGTGGCGCTCAGGCGGCCGGCGCGTCCTCCGGGAACGCCTGGTCGAACTCCTCGCGGTGCGCGTTCCAGAACGCCACCGCGTGGGAGACGAACACCCGGCGCTGCTGCTCCCGCACACTCAGGTCGTGCACATAGGCCTTGACGCTCTTGCCGTCGGCGGCGGCCGCCTCACGAATGGCGGCGAGCTCGTGCTCCGTGTACTCGATGTTGAGTGCTGGCATGGCGCCGATGGTACTGGAGCACACCGGAGTTGGACACCGCGTCGGCGACAACCCCGAGACCGTCCCGGGGTGCCTCCACCGGAGGTCGGAGCCGCGCAGCATCCGGTCTCCGTCCGTGGTCCGACACGAGGACCGCCCCGCAGGTTGACGCGTCCGGGCGCGGGGTTCCGTACCGTCGGTTCGTGGGCGGCGGAGGGCTCCGCGGGGAAGCGCCCGGACCGGAAACGGCAGGGGACGGCATGGGGATCGGACAGCGGAGGCCGGTGGCCAGGTCGGTGGGGATCGCGGCGCTCGCGCTCGCGGTCACGGCGGGAACGATCGGCACGGCGGGCGCCGCCGTCGCCGCACCGAACCGGGACGGGGACAGCGCGGCGAAGCGGCCGGGTGCCAACCGGCTGGAGGGCGTCTGGCGGACGGACGGCTACGGCTCGATCGTCGAGATCCACGGAACGGCCTTCACCACCTACGACGTGACCCGGATCAGCTGCACGCCTGGCTGGTTCTCCGGCGCGCAGGTCGGGACGCCCGGGCGCGGCGGCGTCGTCCGGTACGGCGCGTCCGGCAAGGCGTACGCCACGGCTTCGGTCACGCCCCGGGGGCGCGACCGGGCCGTGTACAAGGAGGACGGCGCCGCCTCCGCCAGGAACCTCACCCGGCTGCCCGGCGGGCTGCCGGCGCAGTGCCGGCAGCCCGCCCCGCAGGACCCGCTCGTGGCCTTCGACCGGTTCTGGGCGACCTTCGAGGAGAACTACCCCTTCTTCGCCGCCAAGGGCGTCGACTGGCGGGCGAACGGCGCGCGGGCGCGGGCGGACATCACCCCGCAGACCACCCCCGACCAACTGGAGGGGATCCTCGCCGGCCTGCTCCGACCGCTCGCCGACGCGCATGTCGGCCTGGGCCGCAAGCAGGCCGACGGGAGGTACCACGGTGTGGTCGCCGAGTGGCGGTCGGGCACCCGCGAGCCCGACGAACACGAGCAGGAGCAGGCGGCCCGGGCCGTCGCCGCCCAGTTGGTCGCGCCGGAGCGGCCCTTCGGCCTCGGCCGGCTGGGGGTCGGCGAACTCCCGGGCGGCATCGGCTACCTGCGGGTGAGCGGGTTCGACGACTACGTCGAGGACGGCCCCTACCAGGAGCACGCGGCGGAGCTGGACAAGGCGCTGGACCTCCTGCTCGCCCACCCCGACCGGTTGAACGGTCTGGTGATCGACCTGCGGCTGAACGGCGGCGGCTCGGACGAACTGGGGCTGCGGATCGCCTCCCGGCTCACCGACCGGCCGTTCCTCGCCTACCGGAAGGTGGCCCGCAACGACCCGGCCGACCCGACCCGGTTCACCGCTCCCCAGCCGAGCGTGGTCCGCCCGGCCGCCGGCGCCACCCGCTACACCGGGCCGGTCGCCCTGCTGACCGCCGGCTCGACCGTCAGCGCGGGCGAGACCTTCACCCAGGCGATGGCCGAGCGCCGGCCGGCACCCGTCCGGGTCGGCGAGAACACCCAGGGCGTGTTCTCCGACCTCATGTTCAAGCCGGTCTCGGCCGACTTCGTGGCCGTCCTGCCGAACGAGAAGTTCCTGACCCGCGACGGCGGCACCTTCGACGGGCCGGGCATCCCGCCGGACGTCCGGACCCCGGTCTTCACCCCGGAGGAGCTGGACCAGGGCCGCGACTCCGCTCTGACCGAGGCCCGGCGGATCCTCTCCGCCGGACCGCCGACCACTGACCGCCGTACGCCGGGACCGCCGACCGCCGACCGCCGGCCGCCGGCCGCTGGCCGCTGGCCCCTGACCGTCAGCCGCTGACGCCGGCCGTCACATCGGGTCCACCCCCCTCAGCTCGCCGTCCAGCTCCAGCCAGCGGGTGATCCCCAGGCCGCGCAGGAACGGCAGGTCGTGGCTGGCCACGATCAGCGCGCCCTGGTAGGCGGCGAGCGCCTGGGTGAGCTGGCGGACGCTCGCCAGGTCGAGGTTGTTGGTCGGCTCGTCGAGCATCAGCAGCTGCGGCGGCGGGTCGGCCAGCAGCAACGCGGCCAGGGTGGCCCGGAACCGCTCGCCGCCGGAGAGCGTGCCGGTCGGCTGGTCGGCCCGACCGCCGCGGAACAGGAACCGGGCCAGCCGGGCCCGGATCGCGTTCTCCCCCGCGTTCGGCGCGAACAGCTTGACGTTCCCCGCGACGGTCAGCTTGTCGTCGAGCAGGTCCAACCGCTGCGGGAGGTGGCGCAGCGACACCGGGGCGGTGATCACGCCGGAGAGCGGGGCGAGTTCACCGGCGATGGTGCGCAGCAGGGTGGTCTTGCCCGAGCCGTTGCGGCCGACCAGGGCGATCCGCTCGGGCCCGCGCAGGTCGAGCTCGGCGGTGACGCCGTGCGGCAGCCGCACCTGTTCCAGGGTGAGCACGGTGCGCCCGGCCGGGACGGCGGTGCGGGGCAGGTCGATCCGGATCTCGGCGTCGTCCCGGACGGCCTCCTCGGCGGCGGTCAGCTTCCGCTTGGCCTCCTCCAGGCGCTCGGTGTGCATCCCCTGGACGCGGCCCGCCGTCTCCTCGCCCTGGCGTTTGAGCTTGCCGGCGACGATGCGCGGGTCGTTGCGGGTGACCGAGCGCTTCCTGCCGTAGCTGGCGCTGCGCTCCAGCCGGGTGCGGGCGTCGACCAAGTCCCGCTTCTGGCGCTGGACATCGGCCTCGGCGTGGCGCAGCAGCCGCTCGGCGGTCTCCTGCTGGGCGGCCACCGTGCGCTCGTACTCCGCGAAGTTCCCCCCGTACCAGGTGACCTGGCCGTCCCTCAGCTCGGCGATCTGGTCGACGTGCTGGAGCAGCTCGCGGTCGTGGCTGACGATCACCATCACCCCGCCCCAGCCGGCCACCGTCTCGTAGAGCCGCTCGCGGGCGGCCCGGTCGAGGTTGTTGGTCGGCTCGTCGAGCAGCAGGACGTCGGGGCGGCGCAGCAGCAGGGCGGCCAGCCGCAGCAGGACGGCCTCACCGCCGGAGAGTTCGCCGGTGGTGCGGTCGAGGCCGAGCCGGCGCAGGCCGAGCCGGTCGAGCAGGGCGCGGGCCCGCTCCTCGACGTCCCAGTCGTCGCCGACCGCGTCGAAGTGGCGCTGGTCGGTGGAGCCGGCCTCGATGGCGTGCAGGGCCTCGCGGGCGGCCCGGACGCCGAGCGCCTCGTCGACCCGCAGGCCGGTGTCCAGGGTGAGCCCCTGCGGCAGGTAGCCGAGCTCGCCGCCCACCTTGACGGCGCCCGCGGTGGGGGTGAGTTCGCCGGCGAGCAGGCGCAGCAGGGTGGACTTGCCCGCGCCGTTGAGCCCGATCAGCCCGGTGCGGCCGGGGCCGACGGCGAGGTGGAAGCCTTCGAGGACGGGCCTGCCGTCCGGCCAGTCGAAGGAGAGGTCGGTGCAGAGGAGCGAGGTGGTGGGTTGTGCCATGGAGGCCTCCCGAGGGTCTGCCGGACGCGGCCGGTCACCGAACGTGGTCGAGGGACGACACGGGGAGACACCGCGGGTGCGGGCGGGACCGGGGAGGGAGGGCCGGGATGGGGCTCGGGTCGTCAGAGCGACGGGGACGCCGGGCCGGCTCACCACTGAGGTCGGGCACGCGCACACTCACGGACCGCGCGGGCAGCGACAAGGCTGCGGCAGGGCAGCGACAGGGCTGCGGCGCGGCGGGGGCGGTGTCTCGGGACCTCAGTAGTTCAACGGCCTTCTCCTGTTCGGGCGGGGTGGCAGGGATCACGCTACGAAGCGCCCGCGCGGCCCGCAACCGGTTTTTTCGGTGCCGATCACGTGCCGATCCGGTGACAGCCGTGCCCCGGAACGGCCACGGGATCGAAGCCGTCCGCCCCACATGGCAGACTCCTCCCCTGCCACTCCCGTCACACCCGCGGCCCGTCCGCCGCACGGTCCATGGCGGGCACTCACACCCGTGGCGTGCATTCACAGGGGGAACCGAACATCATGTCATCGATATCCCGGGCGACCCGTGCCGCGCTGGGCGCCTCCGTCGTCGCGCTGACCATGGTCGTCGCGACCGCGTGCGGTCCGGACAACAGCGACCCGGCCGCAGCCTCGACCGGCGGGACGACCGCTGCCACCACCGCGGGCTCCACCGACAAGCCGGGCGGTCTGCCGCCGATCAAGCTTCCGACGGCCGACGAGCTGAAGAAGTGGAGCTTCGACGACTGGGACAAGTGGGCCCAGCAGAACGTCATCACCCCGGCGGTGAAGGGCTTCTGGGATCTTCAGAAGATCGTGAAGGCCAAGCCCTACAAGCCGGGCCCGGGCGGCCAGCCGACCGGGCAGCCCACCGCCCAGCCGGCCGCGGCGGCCCCGACCGCGCAGCCGACCAGCGCCGCACCCGCGCAGCCGACGAACGCCGCGCCCGCGCCGCCGAACGCCGCGCCGACGGCGGCCCAGCCCACCAGCGCCGCCCCCGCCCAGCCGGGCGGCACCGGTGGCAGCGGCGGCACCGGTGGCAGCGGCGGCGGCCAGAACGACCCGCAGCCGAAGCTGGTCGAGATGAAGCCCGTTCCGCACCCGTTCGCCAAGCCGGCCCACGTCAACGGCAAGCTGTTCTTCCAGGACGGCAAGCAGGACTACGTCTGCTCCGGCACCGTCGTCTCCGACCCCGCCAACCCGGGGAAGAGCAACCTGGTCTGGACGGCCAGCCACTGCCTGCACGGCGGCAAGGGCGGCAAGTACCACACCAACATCACCTTCGCCCCGGCCTTCAACAGCAGCGGCGCGGTCAGCGGCGGCAAGCAGGGCTCGCTCACCGACGCCGAGCCGTACGGCGAGTGGGGCGCGGTCGCGGGCATGATCTCGCCGCAGTGGGCGGGCGAGGCCGACCCGGAGAACGGCGGTCCGTGGAGCCAGTACGACTTCGGCATCCTCAAGGTCGCCAACCCGGAGGGCAGCGGCAAGTCGCTGGAGGAGGTCGTCGGCGGCTCGGTGCCGGTCTGGTTCAACGCCCCGCGTGACCAGATCGCCTCGATCAGCACCTACGGCTACCCGGCCGGCAAGCCGTTCGACGGCATGGAGCTGGAGCACTGCGAGGCCGGCAAGCCGGCCCGCCGCTCGATGGACCCGGCCCGCCCGACCATGCTGATGACCGGCTGCAACGGCACCGGCGGCGACAGCGGCGGCGGCTGGTTCACCACCAAGGACGGCAAGCAGGTCCTGGTGTCGGACACCTCCATCGGCGGGTTCGACAACACCTGGGAGGCCGGCCCGTACCTGGACGACGTGGCCCAGCACGCGCTGGAGTACTTCTCCAAGAAGAGCAAGTGACCCCGGTCACCGGCTGAACCGAACGTCCCCGCCGGGGGCGGTGGCACCCCGCGTGCCACCGCCCCCGGCGGCGTTTCCCGGCGGCGTTTCCCGACAGCACCCACCGACGCCCCCCGACGGCCCGCTCCCCGGCCCGCCTAGAATCGACCACATCATGAGCGCCACACTCGTCGTCAAGGACCTCGCCGCCGGCCACGGCGAGCGCACCCTCTTCTCCGGCCTGGACCTGGTCGTCGCCCCCGGCGACGTGATCGGCCTGGTCGGCGTCAACGGGGCCGGCAAGTCGACCCTGCTGCGCCTGCTGGCCGGCCTGGACACCCCGGAGGGCGGTTCGCTGCGGCTCAGCCCCGCCACCGCCACCGTCGGCCGCCTCCCCCAGGAGCCGGAGCGCCGGGCGGACGAGTCGGTCCGCGACTTCCTGGCCCGCCGCACCGGCGTCGCCGCCGCCCAGGCCGCGCTGGACGAGGCCACCCAGGGCCTGGTGGACGGCACGCCGGGCGCCGACGACGCCTACGCGGCCAATCTCGACCGCTGGCTGGACCTCGGCGGCGCCGACCTGGAGGAGCGGGCCGAGGAGGTCGCGGACTCGCTCGGCCTCAAGGTCTCCCTGGACCTGCCGATGACGGCGCTCTCCGGCGGCCAGGCGGCCCGGGCCGGCCTCGCCTCGCTGCTGCTCTCCCGCTACGACGTCTTCCTGCTCGACGAGCCCACCAACGACCTCGACCTGGACGGCCTGGAGCGGCTGGAGTCCTTCGTCAAGGGCCTGCGCGCGGGCACCGTGGTGATCAGCCACGACCGCGAGTTCCTCGCCCGCACGGTGACCAAGGTGCTGGAGCTGGACCTCCACCAGCAGCAGGTCAACCTCTTCGGCGGCGGCTACGAGGCGTACCTGGAGGAGCGCGCCACGGCCCGCCGGCACGCCCGCGAGGACTACGAGGAGTACGCCGACACCAAGGCCGGCCTGGAGGCCCGGGCCCGGATGCAGCGCGGCTGGATGGAGCACGGCGTGCGCAACGCCCGCCGCAAGTCCAGCGACAACGACAAGATCGGCCGCGCGATGCGCACCGAGTCCACCGAGAAGCAGGCCTCCAAGGCCCGGCAGACCCAGCGGATGATCGAGCGGCTGGACGTCGTCGAGGAGCCGCGCAAGGAGTGGGAGCTGCGGATGGAGATCGCCGCCGCGCCGCGCTCCGGCTCGGTGGTCGCCACCCTGCGCGGGGCCACCATCCGGCGCGGCGGGTTCGTGCTCGGCCCGGTGGACCTGCAGATCGACTGGGCGGACCGGGTCGCCATCACCGGCGCCAACGGCGCGGGCAAGTCCACGCTGCTGGCCGCCCTGCTGGGCCGGCTCGAACTCGACTCCGGGAGTGCGGTGCTGGGCTCCGGCGTGGTGGTCGGCGAGGTGGACCAGGCGCGCGGGCTGTTCCTCGGCGGGGAGCCGCTGCTGGAGGCGTTCGCCGCCGCCGTACCGGAGCTCGCGCCGGACGAGGTGCGCACCCTGCTGGCCAAGTTCGGCCTGAAGGCGGTGCACGTGCTGCGCCCGGCGGGCACCCTCTCCCCCGGCGAGCGGACCAGGGCGGCGCTCGCCCTGCTCCAGGCGCGCGGGGTGAACCTGCTGGTGCTGGACGAGCCCACCAACCACCTGGACCTGCCGGCCATCGAGCAGCTGGAGTCGGCGCTGGGCTCGTACACCGGCACGCTGCTGCTGGTCACGCACGACCGGCGGATGCTGGACACGGTGGCGGTGAACCGGCGGATCGAGGTCGGCGGCGGGCAGGTCCGCGAGCTCTAGGGTCCAGACGGGCCGGGGAAGAGGTCCAGACGCGCGGCGACGGCAGGTGGTGACAGGTACAGGACGCCGAGATAATCGCTGTCATGAACCACGTCATGCCGCCGCCGTGCGGGGGCGCGCCCGGATCCCTGCCCTCGTCCGTGCCCGTGCCCGTGCCCGTACCCGGTACGCCCGCACCCGCGCCCGGTGCGCCCACCCCCGGCCGGCCGCCCGAACTGCTGCGGCCGGCCGAGGGGATCGTCCTGCGGCGCCGCTCCCCCGCCCAGGCGCTCGCGCTCAACGCCGCCGTCCGGGCCAACCTGGAGCATCTACGCCCCTGGCTGGAGTGGGCCGCCGAGGCCCCCACCGCCGCCCGCACCGCCGAGCTGACCGAGGCCGGCGCCGCCGCCTGGGACGCCGGCACCGACTTCATCTACCTGGTCGGCCTGGACGCCGAACCCGGCCGGGTGATCGGCTCGTTCGGCCTGCACCGCCGGATCGGCCCGGGCGCGCTGGAGATCGGCTACTGGGTGAGCGCCGCACACGGCCGCCGCGGCATCGCCACCGTCGCCGCCCGCTCGGTCGCCGCGGCGGCGCTCGCCCTGCCCGGGATCCACCGGGTCGAGATCCACTGCGACCCGGCCAACACCGCCAGCGCCGCGGTGGCCCGCCGGCTCGGCTTCCGGCTCGACCGGACGGTCGACGCGCCGGTGCGGGCGCCGGGCGAGACCGGCCGCAAGCAGATCTGGATCCAGGAGCACCACCTGCCCGGCCCGTGCGCCGCCCCGTGAGACGTCACCCTCCGGCCATGGCCGCCGATCGGTAGCGAGCGTGGCTCAGTAGCGGTCGCCCGACGGCGCCGGCAGCGCGTCCAGCTCGGCGAGATCCGCCGGCGACAGCACCAGATCGGCCGCCGCCGCGTTCTCCGCCAGGTACTTGGGCGTCTTGGTGCCCGGGATCGGCAGCACGTACCGCCCCTGCGCCACCACCCAGGCGAGCGCCACCTGCGCGGGCGTCGCGCCGACCCGGGCCGCGACCTCCTTCACCCGCTCCACCAGCGCCAGGTTCGCCTTCAGCGCCTCCTGCTGGAAACGCGGCAGCTGACGGCGGAAGTCGTCGGCCGGCAGCTCGTCGAAGGAGGCGATACCGCCGGTCAGGAAGCCCCGGCCGAGTGGCGAGAACGGCAGGAACGCGATCCCGTGCTCCTCGGTGTACGGCAGCACCTCGGCGAGCGAGTCCCTGGTCCAGAGCGACAGTTCGTTCTGCACCGACGCCACCGGGTGGACGGCCCGGGCGCGCTCGATCTCCTCGACGCCCACCTCGGACAGCCCGATCCGGAGCGCCTTCCCGGCCGCCACCACCTCGGCGAGCGCGCCCCAGGACTCCTCGATCGGCACCTCCGGGTCGACCCGGTGCAGCTGGTACAGGTCGACGTGGTCGGTGCCGAGCCGGTGCAGGCTCTCGTCGATCGACCGGTGGATGTGCTCGGGGCGGCCGTTGCGCAGCACCCGCTCCTCGCCGGTGCCCGGCACCAGGCCGACCTTGGTGGCGAGCACCGCGCGCTCCCGGTACGGGCCGGCCAGGGCGGCGCCGACCACCTCCTCGTTGCTGTACGGGCCGTAGATGTCGGAGGTGTCGATCAGCGTGACCCCGAGGTCGAGCGCCTGCCGGATCACCTGGACCGAGGTCTCGTCGTCCCGGTTGTGGACGTCATAGGCCCAGGTCATCCCCATGCAGCCGAGGCCGACGACCCCGACCTCGGGACCCTCGCTGCCGAGCGTGGCGTTGCGCATGACGTACTCCTCACTGGTGCCGGCCCCCGTGGTGCCGACGTGCGGTCGGATCAACGGACACCAGCCTGTCCCTTGGAGTGCACTCTAGGTCAAGCGACGCCACCGGACTCCCGCCCGCCGGGCGGTGCCGACAGTCTTCCGACGCCCCGTCACGTGACTCACGACACAGCGTCAACCTCCGCCATTCGGTAACCTCCAGGCGTGCTTCGGCACATGAACCACTCACGTCACACGGGGGAACGAAAACATGAGCAAGACCATCACGCGCACGGTCCGCAACAGCGCCCGGGCCTTCGCCGCCGCAGGACTGGCGGTGGCCGCGCTCGCGACCGGCGCGACGGGCGCCCAGGCCAGCACCTCGGCGGGCTTCGTCAACACCAGCTGGGGCGACTACCGCACCGACTGGGCGGACGAGGGCCTGATCTCCACCACCCAGCACGCCAACAGCGGCGCCGCCGGCCTGTGGCAGCTGGTCCTCTGGCAGGACGGCTTCCTGAGCGAGGCCGACGTCGACTGCCAGTTCGGCCCGAGGACCCAGGCCGCCACGAAGGCCTGGCAGAGCCGCTACCTCGGCGCCTCCGAGGCGGACGGCGTCGTCGGCCCGAAGACCTTCGGCCGGGCCAGCCAGAACCTGATGTCCACCGACAACGGGTTCAGCATCCAGTACCACTCGGAGTTCCTCGGCCGCGAAACGTCCACGGGCCGCTACTTCTTCAGCACCTCCTACACCCGCGGCTTCGTCAAGGCCGACTACAACAGCGCCACCAACTGCCGCTGACCGCAGGACCGTCGGGCGGGGCCGTCCGGCCGGGGTCTCCCGGCCGGGCGGCCCCGCGCCGTCACCTCGCCCGCGTCGCCCACCTCGCCCGCGTCGCCCACCTCGCCCGCGTCGCCTGCCTCTCCTGCCTCGACGCGCTCGACCTCAGGCCGACCCCGACCCCGACCCACGCTCCGTGAGCCACTCCCGGAACCCGCCGCGCAGCACCAGGTCCGCGAGCCGCCGGTAGCCGCCCGCACCCGGGTGCGCGCCGTCCCCGGCCAGGGCCTCCGCCGTCCACGTCCGGTCCGCCGCCAGCTCCCCGGTCACGTCGGCGAACGGCACCCCGCGCGCCGCGCAGATCCCGGCGATCCCCTCGGCCAGGCCCAGCAGCCGGGCCAGGTGCGGCGCGCCCGCGTCGGCCACCGGCGGCGGCCCCACCACGAACGGCGCGAGGCCCCGTTCCCGGGCCCCGTCCAGCAGCGCGGCCACGTTCTCCAGGCACGCGTCCGGGGCGACCCGCGGCCGGCCGTCCTCCTCCACCGCGTCGTTGCTGCCCACCGACAGCACCAGCCGGTGGTCCGCACCCGGCAGCGCCCTGGCGTCCGTCTCGCTCCAGCAGCGGGCCCGCACGTCGGCCGAAGTGTTGCGTCGCACGCCCAGGTTGAACACCGTCACCCCGGCCGGCCCGGCCGCACCGGCCGCGAGGTCCGCCCAGCAGTCCGCCATCACCCGCCCCACCCAGCCGCGGAACTCCGGGTCGCCGACGCCCTGGGTGAAGGAGTCGCCGAGGAAGGCGATGCGCAGGTTCCGCGGTTCGGTGTCGTTGCTCATACCGGAACCTTAAAGTCCGCGTAAGGCTTTCCGCGAGCCGTCTTTGATGCTCCGGAGGTTCTTGACGCGCCCAGGTGGTCTAGTCCAGGTTGATGCCCAGCACCGCGCAACTCCCCCACCCCGGACCGTCCCCTCCGCCGCCCCGCGCTGCCTCCCCCCGCGCGAGGCGGGCGGCGGACCTCGTCCCGAGAGGCACCCCCATGCCACGCGCGCCCCACGACACCCCCGCCCGGCACCGCCGCCCGGCCGTCCGCACCAAACTGCTCGGCGTCGCCGCCGCCGTCGCCCTGGCCGGCGGCGGCCTCGCCACCCTCGCCGGGAACGCCGGCGCCGCCGAGGGCAACCTGCTCGCCAACCCCGGCTTCGAGAGCGGCTCACTCGGCCCGTGGAGCCCACCCGGGACGCCAACGCCCGCACCGGCGCGCTCTACAAGTGCACCAACATCCCGCAGCAGCCGTACGAGTTCGCGAAGATCTTCGCCCAGTACACCGGCTGAGCCCCGCTGGCCCCACGCCCGCCGGCGGCCCCCACCACCACGGGGGCCGCCGGCGCGGGCTGTTCGAGCGCCGGTTATTCGAGCGCGCATTATTCGAGCGCGCGTTCGCGGTCGGTCCACTACAGTCCCCCCATCGCCGGAGGCGCCCGGGAGCGCCGCCGCGGCAGGTCGACGGCACACGAGGGGGCGGGCGGTCATGACGATCCGGGACGACACCGGGGCAACGGTCGAGGAGATCACTCCCGAGGAGCTGGCCGCGTTCAACCGCACCCTCGGACGCCTGCGCGCGCTGCCCACCGGCCACCGGACCAGGCTGCACACCGAACGCCAGCTGCGCTCCTTCTACCGCGAGAGCCGCAAGCAGCGCCGCCAGGAGGCCGCCGCCGAGGCCCACGCCGCCGACGCCGCACTGCTCGCCACCACCGCCACCGGCGCCCGGGACCGGCGCGAGGACGCCCCGCTCACCACCCCGGCGGCACCGACCGCCCCCGTCGGCGCGCTCCGCACCGGCCGCCGCTGCTACGTCTGCAAGCAGCCGTACCGCGAGGTGGACGCCTTCTACCACATGCTCTGCCGCGCCTGCGCGGCCGACAACACCGCCCGCCGCGCCCTCTCCACCGACCTGCGGGGCCGCCGCGCGCTGCTCACCGGCGGCCGGGTGAAGATCGGGTTCCAGCTGGCCCTGATGATGCTCAGGGACGGCGCCGAGCTGCTCGTCACCAGCCGCTTCCCGCACGACACCGTACGCCGCTTCCGGGCCGCCGAGGGCAGCGCCGACTGGTGGGACCGGCTCACCGTCATCGGCATCGACCTGCGCGACCCGCGCCAGGTCCTCGGACTCACCGAGCAACTGCGCGCCGACGGGCGCCCGTTGGACATCCTGGTCAACAACGCCGCGCAGACCCTGCGCCGCCCGCCCGAGTCCTACGCCCTGCTGGCCGCCGGCGAGCGGTCCGCGCTGCCCGCCGCCGAGGCCGCCGCCGTGACGCACGCGCCCGGCTTCCGGCCGATGCCCGCGCTGGCCCCGGCCTGGCCGACCGCCGAACTCGCCGCCCCCGAGCCGTCCTCATCCCTTGCCCTGCTCTCGGACGCGGCCGACGGGACCGACGAGGCCGGCCTGCTGCCCGACCTCGCGGAGGCCAACTCCTGGTCCGCGCGGCTCGGTTCGCTCGACCCGGCGGAGCTGCTGGAGGTCCAGCTGGTCAACGCGCTCGCCCCGGCGCTGCTCTGCGACCGGCTGCTCCCGCTGCTGCTCACCTCCCCGCACCCGCGCCGCTACATCGTCAACGTGACGGCGGTCGAGGGCCGGTTCGCCGTCCCCCACAAGACCGCCGGGCACCCGCACACCAACATGGCCAAGGCCGCGCTCAACATGCTCACCCGCACCAGCGCCGGGCAGCTCACCGCCCGGGGCGTGCACATGTGCGCCGTCGACACCGGCTGGATCACCGACGAGAACCCGGCCCCCAAGAAGACCCGGATCGCCGCCACCGGCTTCCGCACCCCGCTCGACATCGTCGACGGCGCCGCCCGCGTCTACGACCCCATCGTCCGCGGCGAGGCCGGCTCGCCCGTCTCCGGCGTCTTCCTCAAGGACTACCGCGAGGCTGCCTGGTGACCCTGGTGCCCCCTGGCGGCCCGCTCGATCTTCGCGCGGTAGGCCGCCCGGGCCGCCTCGTCGATCTGCTTCTCGTGTTCGGGGCGCATCCCGGTCCGGCCGTCGATGCCCTCGCGCAGGATGTCGGCGTGCCCGGCATGCCGGTTGGACTCGCCGAGGACATGGACCAGGACGGCGAACAGGTTCGTGTTGGGCGAGGGCTCCGGCCACCACGGCACGTGGCCGGGGGCGTCGAGGGGAAGCGCGTCGATCGTCGCGTCCGCGTGTTCCCAGGTGCGCCGGTAGAACCCGATGATCTGATCGCGGGTCTCGTCCTCGGCGGCCCACAGGTCGCTGCCGTCGGCGTCCTGCCACCGGGGCAGCGGTTCCGGGGAGGGGCGGCCGAAGACCTCGCCGAAGTACCTGGCCTCGACGCTGGCCACGTGCTTGACCAGGCCGAGGAGGTTGCTCCCGGTCGCTGTCAAAGGCCGGCGGGCGTCGTACTCGGAGAGGCCGTCGAGTTTCCAGAGCAGCGCCTCGCGGTCCCGCCGCAGCCTCCGGTGCAGGGTGTCCTTCGCGAATTCATCGATCATGCGGCATGAGCCTGCCACAGGCCGCTCGTGGTCCAACGCACGGGGGCACGAAAGAGCCGCGCGGGAAGTCGGGCGGATCGACTTCCTGCGCGGCGGGCGTCCACGGTCACTGCCCCGCGGCGGCCGGCTCCTCGTCCGCGACGACCTCCAGGCCGTAGGCGACGACCGCCTGCCGCAGCCCGCCCGGGTAGCCCGCGAGGGCGGGGGTGAAGTCCCAGTCCCCGTCCGCGTCGCGGTCGAAGCGGCCGAGGCGCATCGCGGTGTTGGCCCCGGCGCCGTCCGCGAGGTGGACGACGGCCGCGTCCTGCTCGGCCCCGGCTTCGAGAATCAGCGCCGGTCCGGCGAACCCGGCCATGCTGGCCTCCGGGTGGTTCTCGGTGTCGGCGGCGGCGATGATGACGAGCCGGTCGGCCTCGGCGGGCAGCGCGTCGAAGTCGACCATCAGGCAGGCGTTGGCGTCCTCGTAGCCGGTCACCATCCGCACCGAACCGTCGGGCGTGGAGCCGTTGTTGTAGAAGACGAGGTGGTCGTCGGAGAGCGCGCGATTGCCCTGGCAGACCAGGGCGGCGATGTCGTGCTCCTCCGCCCCGGTCCAGTGCAGCAGCAGCCGGGCGGGCTCGGCGGCCAGCTCGATCGCGGGCTGCCCTCCGACCGTCTCGTCCTCGGCCTCCGCGTGGGCGGACGCGAACATCTCGTGGAAGCCGTGGTGCTTGAGCAGCCCGACCAGCTCGGAGCCGTTGATGAGGGTGATCGGCTTGCCGGAGACGAACTGGTGCGAGCTGGGGCCGAACTTGCTGGTGGTGACCAGCACGGCCTTGGTGGCCGCCCGGTCGTGCTGGAGCGTGCCGTAGAGGTCCCGCACGACCGATGGGGTCACCGTGTCCCGGTAGCGCTTGACCTGCACGATCACGTTCCCGCCACGGAACGGGTCGCTGTCGATGCCGCGGACGTCCACCCCGCCGTCCTTCGAGCGGGCCGTGAGCTCGACCTTCATGCCCATCGACTCCATCAGCCGGGCTATCAGCTGCTCGAACTCGATCGGGTCCATCGACAGCAGGAGTTGGAGTTCACGCACCCGCCGCGCCATCCGGCCGCGGTTCGCGTTGGTGTCGTCGCGAAGGTGGCGGAACAGCATCCGCTGCGCGCGGCGCTCGGCGGTGTCGGGGTTGCTGAGGCGGTGGAGCTTGCGGCTCCGCGACATAGGTACTCCCTCGAACGCACGGGACGGACGAGTCGTCAGGTGCGTGTCAGAAATGGCGACTTCAGGACGGCTTGGGCATGTCCCCCGCTGGGTAAGTGAGTAGATTACCGCTGTCCACGGGTCCTGTCGTTCGATCGGGACGGACGCTCCCCCCGAACGCCCCGTGCGCCGGGCGCGGCTCACTGCCGGACCGAACGGGCGCCGTCACTACGCTCTCCCGGTATGGCGACGAACAGCGGTGGGTTTCTCGTGGTGACCACGACGCACGGCGAGGAGGCGAAGGCCCGCGCGCTGGCCGCGGACGTGGTGCGCGCGCGGCTCGCGGCGTGTGCGCAGGTGTACCGGATCCAGTCCGTGTACTGGTGGGACGGCGAGGTCCAGGACGCGGCGGAGTGGCGGATCGACTTCAAGACGCGTGCCGAACTCGCCTCCGCACTGGAGGAGTTCATCGGCGAGCGGCACGAGTACGACACTCCCGAGGTCGTCGCCGTGCCGGTGGTGGCGGGTAGCGCCGCCTACCTGGAGTGGGTGCGGGCGGAGACGGCGGAGCGGTGAGGGGAGCCCAGGAAGTCGGCGGGTCCGACTTCCTGCGCTTGACCACTACGGGCCGTCGGCGTTCCTACCGATCCGTCAGAACCAGTGCAGGCAGTGCGGGGGGCGTTCCGTGCGGAAGAGGTCGTCCGCCACGACGGCCGCGCGCGGGTGGTGGGCCTGGATGCGGCCGGCGCGGACCAGGGTGCTCGGGGTCGTGCCGCCGAGGTAGATCGAGCCCAGGTCGCTCACGTCCAGCGACAGGTCCGGCTCCCGGTCCGTCTCGACGCACTCCGCCTTGCCGTCCCGGACGGTCAGCAGATAGCGGCCGTGCTCGCCGAGGAACGCGTCGTCGACGTCGAGGACGAGTTCCCCGTCGGCGAACCAACCGCGTTCGACCAGGGCGCGCGGCACGTCCAGCAACCGCACCCAGAGCCAGTCGTCCTCGGCGCCCGTCTCACCGGCGCGGATGTCCGCCAACTGCCAGCGCAGCGGGTGCCGGGCCGGGACGTGCTTGAACACCACCTGGCCGATCAGGTCGTGGCCGAGCACGGTCCGGGCCAGCGCCGTGAACACGGTGTCGTCGAGGGCGATGACCTCGTCCACCGTCAGGGTGCTCGTCTTGTTCACGCGGTCGAGCTCGCCGAGCGCGTAGCTGGCGTAGCCGTCCGGGACGCCGTCGGCGTCGCGGTGCAGGACGATGTGGCGCGGCGCCGGGGAGATCGGGGCCTGTCCGGCCCGCAGCTCCCACCAGCGGTGCGGGCGGGAGAGCGCCCCGGGCTGGGCGCGCCGGTAGCGGTCGTAGACCTCCTCCAGGATCTCCTGGCAGTCGTCGCTCCGCAGCAGCTCGACGGAGCCGGTGTCCGCACCGGCCGCCCTCAGGGCCGCGAAGTCGGCCCGGTGGCGCTGCACCGTCAGCTTGTTGGTGTAGGTCGCCGGCCCGTAGCCGAACCTCCGGTAGATCACGGCCTCCGAGGCCAGCAGGACGGAGAGGAACTCGCCCCGCTCCCGGATGTCCGAGAGCTGGCGCCGCATCATCGCGGTGAGCGCGCCCTGCCGCCGGTGGGTGGGGGCGACGCCGACGGCGGTGACTCCGGCGACCGGGACGGCGTCGCCGCCGGGCAGGGTGAGCTCGAAGGAGTACGCGGCGGCGGTGCCGACGGGCCGCCCGTCGTCCGCCACGGCGAACAGTCCGCGGTCCAGCTCGACCGCCGACCACCAGGCCCCGCCGCCGTCCGCGGTGGTGGTTCCGGGGAACAGCCCGAACGCCGAGTGCATCGTGGCGATGAACGCCTCGCGGTCCTGCTCGGTCGTGGCACGAATCTCCATCGGTACTGCGGCCTCCCCGGCTCGTCCGCGGCACCTCCCGCGGCGCCCCGCCACAGTCCAGCCGCACTACATGCCCAGGTCAAGCGAATTACACCCGCGGATCCCCCGCGCCCCCGAGCCTCAGAGGACGTGCCCGGTCGTCGAGTCCACGTGGGCGGGGACCTCCTCGTGGCGGTCGCCCACGGTCGGCGTCCCGGTCGGCTCGAACATCAGGATCGCGGCACCGGACGGCGCGGCCGGCCTGTGCTCCGTGCCGGCGGGGACGGTGAAGACCGACCCCTGCGGCAGCAGGACCGTGCGCTCACCCTCGGGCTCGCGCAAGGAGATGTGCAGTTCCCCGTCCAGCACCAGGAAGAACTCGTCGGTGTCGTCGTGGACGTGCCAGATGTGTTCGCCCTCGACCTTGGCGACCCGGACGTCGTAGTCGTTGACGCGCGTGACGATGCGCGGACTCCACAGCGCGTCGAAGGAGGCCAGGGCCTGGGGAAGGGAGATCGGCTGGTTGCTCATGGCCTCATCCTCGGCCGCCTCGCGGGGGCGGTGTGAGTGCTACGAATTGCACATGGCGAAAGAATCCTCTCACCAGGCTCGGGCGGCAGGCGCACACCGGGTGGTCGTGATCGTGGACGAGAACTCGAACCCGTTCGAGCTCGGCTGCGCGACCGAGGTCTTCGGTCTGCGCAGGCCGGAGATCGGCCGCGAGCTCTACGACTTCCGGCTCTGCTCCCCCGAGCCCTCCATCGCGATGCGCGACGGATTCTTCACCCTCACCGGGGTCGTCGGCCTGGAGGCGGCCGACACGGCGGACACCTTGATCGTCCCCAATCGCCCCGATGTCGAGGTGCCCCGCCGGCCCGCGGTACTGGACGCCATCCGACGGGCGCACGCGCGCGGCGCGCGCCTGGTCGGCTTCTGCAGCGGCGCCTTCACCCTGGCCGAGGCCGGCGTCCTCGACGGGCGCCGGGCCACGGCCCACTGGCAGTGGGCGGACGCCTTCCGCTCCCGCTTCCCCGCCGTCCACCTCGAATCGGACGTGCTGTTCGTGGACGACGGTGACATCCTCACCGCCGCGGGAAGCGCGGCCGCACTCGACCTCGGGCTGCACGTGGTCCGCCGCGACCACGGTGCCGAGGTCGCCAACTCCGTCAGCCGACGCCTGGTCTTCGCGGCACACCGCGACGGCGGACAGCGGCAGTTCGTCGAGCGGCCCATGCCCGACCTTCCCGACGAATCCCTGGCACCGATCCTGGCCTGGGCGCAGGAACGGCTCGACTCGCCACTCACGATCGCGGACCTCGCGGCGCGGGCGTCGGTCAGTCCGGCGACACTGCACCGCCGCTTCCGGACGCAGCTGGGAACGACCCCGCTGACGTGGCTCACCGGGGAACGGCTCGCCCTGGCCTGCCGACTGATCGAGCGGGGCGAGTCACGCTTCGCGGTGGTCGCACGACTGAGCGGGCTGGGCACCGCGACCAATCTCCGCGCGCTGATGCGTCGCGAGACCGGCATCACTCCGTCGGCATACCGGCGACGGTTCGGGCCCGAGGCACAGTGACGGCATCCCTGCCGAATCCGTGCCGGCCGGCCGAGAGATCACGCGATCGGGGCCGCCGATTCGACGACCCCGATTCGAGGGCGGCGATTCGGAGACGCCGACTCGGAAACGCCGCAAACCTTGCCGCCGGGATTTGTCGTTCGAGGCCCGGCGGCAAGGTAGGCGTTGGGGGAATCGCTTCGGCGTTCGTCGCTATGCGCGGACGGAGTGCACCGTCAGGTCGCGCGTATTGCGGCTAGATGTTCGATCCGCCGCCGGAGATGTTGTTCCACCAGGCGCTGTAGGCGTTCAGCGAGTACCGCTTCTGCACGCCGTTGGTCGAGGTGATCTCAAGGCCGTACTGCATGGTGTCGAAGGTGGTGTCGCGCAGGAGGTTCCACGACGCGGCCCACCGCCAGACCGCCGAGGCGTCGATGGTGCCGGTGTTGGTCTGCTGGGCGGGGATGAGCTGCAGGACGTTCCAGCCGGGATCGGCCTGCCAGATCTCCGCGTACAGGACGCCGCCGACGGTCACGTTGGACGCGATCTGCCGTCCCCAGCCGCCGGTCCTCCCGGCCCAGCTGGTGAAGACCATGATCTCGTCCCGGTTGTTGGTCGACCAGAGGTCGCTCGTCCAGTTCCAGTGGTCACTGCCGGTGACGGGAGCCGAGGACGTGTTATACCAGAAGCCCGCCGAGTTCAACTGCGACATCGGCGTCTGGGGCCGGACCGAGGTGTTCGGGTAGGACTTGATTCCGCCACCGGAGTGGTTGGCGTCGACGTACCAGGACTTGATGCTGTTGATGGTCTGGCACTGCGGACCGTGGTTCTGGCCCCAGATGTTGTTGTAGATCGTCCAGGTGCCCTGGGTGTACTGACCCCACTGGTCGCAGGTGGAGGACGCCTGGGTCTGCGCCTGGGCCTGTGCCGGAGCCGTGAGGCTCAGGAACCCGGCGATCACGGCACCGACCAAGGCCCGCCTACCGAACCCGGCCGACTTGGTGCTGATGGATTTAACGGCTTGCCATCTCATGTGTCCCTCCAAGGACGGCGGTAAGGTGTTCCGGACCCCCGGTGTGGTGGCGGAGGTGCTCGCGCGGTCGGCCGGCTGATCGGCTTGACGACCCCCCTGGGTGAAGTGCTTCCTTCCACTGTTCGCGGTTGGACCACCCGTCGAAATCGAGGTGGCCGAGACGGTCGATCAGCTGACGTATCGAAACTTTCGCTCCATGAATTGCCGGAACGGTGCTCGGTCCCCTGACTTCCAAGCACCGGACTTGCCGAACCAGGGTGCGAAGTGTCGAAGCGCTTGCGTCAGTGGACAGTAATGACGGGGCGTCTGGTCAGCAAGGCTCTGCGCAGGAAGACACATTTTTTTCACCAGCCGACTGTCGAAGCGCATCGAAATAGCGTCGAATTGCATCGACGACGCCCGCACCCGGCCTTCACGGAGCCGCTTACCGACCCTGGTGGATGTGGCGGAAGGTACCGGGGAAAGTACCGATGTGCCGGGTGAAGAAGTTCCCGAAGGTGGGGGCCGGGAAAACCCGGACAACGGTCCGACACGACCTGTACCGCCCACCGGTGTACCGGTCACGTGGCGTGCTGTCGGCAGCCGGTACACCGACAGCTCTGCGGGTAGGGCCTCGACGGCTGCGCCAGCCCCTGGCCGGTGGCACGAGTAGTCTCACCCTGGAGGAGAGGAGTGCCGCCATGAGCCGGCCCGCGCACGACGGAATCGAGCTGATCCCCCGGCCCGAGCAGAACCCGGCGGCGCTCAAAGCCGCCTTGGCCGTGGCCGCCGCGGACCGCCTCCCGGAGATGATCGACGGGCAGACCAAGGCGATGGCCGAAGCCATCGACACCGCCAGCGTTCAGCCGATCAGGTCGTTCGTCGCGCACTGGTCCACGGTTGTGGAGATCGAGCGGCAACCGGTCATCGCCCGGGCCTACCACCGGGCGAACTACCTCGCGAACCATGCCGCGACCCTGGCCGAGTGCCGCGAGCATGCCACCACTGTCGCCGAGCTCTACCGTGCCGCCTACGCGGCGGTGAACGAGTGACGTGGAGCTGGGAGTACCTCCCCAGCGAGCAGCATGTCACCACCGGAGCCCCGACCGACTTCCTCGCGGCCGTCGAACAACGGGCCGCCGAACTGGTCCGCGCCGCCGAAGCGCTCTACCTGGACGGCACCTCCTACCAGGGCAGCGGGGAGCCGATGCGCTAGCTCGACGTCGCAGGCGGCCTGTTCGCCTACTACGTCGTCCCACGCATGGAACTCGTGGTCGTCTGCCAGGTCACGCCGCCGCCGAAGCCCTGAAATCCTCGCGATACCGCTGGAGCCGGGTCGACCCCGACCCACTGATGCCGCCCGACCGTACCCGCCCCCGTGATCCCCGCCCCCACGCTCCTCACGCCCGGTGGAGGGCCGGGCGGGCGGGGAGGCCCAGGAGGGTGCCGAGGGCCAGGCCGAGGAGGGCGGCCAGGGCGTCCCGGGTGTCGCAGGGGTGGCCGAGGGCGGGGACGGTGTACTGGACGGCTTCGAGGGCCGCGGGGAGGAGGGCGGCGCCGAGGAGGAGGGCGGCGGCGCGGCGCCGGGAGCCGGTGAGGGCGGCGGCGAGGCCGATCGGGGCGAAGAGCAGGGGGCCGAGCCACTCGGTGGGCGGGCGCGGGCCGAGGGCGCCGAGGGTGCAGTGGTGGACGGCGCCCGCCCAGGAGAGGTCCCGCCAGAACGGGCGGGGGTGTTCGGGCAGCAGGGTCAGGGTCGCCACGCCGCCGAGCGCGAGCAGCAGGACGAAGCCCACCGCCCAGTGGGTGCGCAGCAGCCGCCCGACCGGGCGGTTCAGCAGCGCGGCCGGCACCAGCGAGGCGAACAGCCCGGGCCAGAACATCGGCAGCCCGTCCAACACACTTTTGATCACCTCCGGACGGACGCCGTCGGTGATCGTTCGGTTCTGATCGAGAAGCCCGGGCCGGACGACCCGGCCCGGATGCTCGTCCTCTACAACGTCTACAACGCCTCCGCTACAACGCCTCCGCCGCCGTTCAGGCCACCCGCTCGCCGCTCGGGTTCCTGCTGCCCGCCCCGCCGCCCGCCATGGCGTCGCGGACGCCGCGCGAGAGGCGTTCGGCGAGGACGGCGACGAAGGCGCGCGGGCGGCGCGGAGTGAGGTGGGCGCTGAGCCGGTTGGCGAGGCCGGGGACGACGTAGGAGCGGTCGGCGTCGAGCGCCCGGAGCGCCGCGCGGACGACGGGCCCGGGGGTGGCGAAGCTGCCGGTGACGGCGGCCTTCCGGGTGCCGATGACGTTGAAGAACTCGGTCTCCACCGGCCCGGGGCAGAACGCGAGGACGCGTATGCCGCGCCGCCGGTACTCCTGGCGGAGCGCGAGGCTGAAGTTGAGCACGAAGGTCTTCGAGGCGCCGTAGACGGCGAGGTACGGGGTCGGCTGGAAGCTCGCCGTGGAGGCCACGTTGACCACCGCGCCGCCACCGCGGGCGAGCATGCCGGGCAGCAGTTCGTGGGTGAGGTCGACGAGGGCGACGACGTTGACCATCAGCTGGTCGTGGTCACGCTGCCCGTCGATCGTCTCGAACCGCCCGCAGGTGCCGAAGCCGGCGTTGTTGACCAGGAGGTCCACGGCCAGGCCGTGGTCGGCGAGTTCGGCGCCGACCCGGCGGGCGGCGTCCGGCTCGGAGAGGTCCTGGACCAGGACGTGGGCGGTGATGCCGTGGGCCTCGCCGAGCCGCTTGGCGAGGTCGTGCAGGCGGTCGGCGGAGCGGGCGACCAGGACGAGGTCGTGGCCGCGCGCGGCGAGCTGGGCGGCGAACTCGGCGCCGAGGCCGGAGGATGCGCCGGTGATCAGAGCGGTGGTGGCAGTGCGCACGGTGGTGCTCCTTGTCTCGCGATCTGTGACACGAGAGTATCGGATATAAATGGATCTGCAACACCGATGTTTCAGTTAGTGGACGAGCCGTTCCCCCGCTGTACCGTTCCCCGGTACCGCAGAGCTGGAGGCAGACAGATGAACCGCACGCCCGGGCGCCCGCTGCGCGCCGACGCCGAACGCAGCGTCCGCGCGATCCTCGCGGCGGCCGAACGCGTCCTGGCCGAGCACCCGGGCGCGACCATGGAGCAGATCGCGGAGGCCGCCGGGGTCACCCGCACCACCGTGCACCGCCGCTTCGCCAACCGGCAGGCGCTGATCGACGCACTGGCCACCGAGGCCGCGGCCAAGCTCGCCGAGGCCATCGAGGACGGGCACCCGGAGACCGCCCCGCCGCTCGTCGCGCTGCACCGGGCGACGGCCAACGTGCTGCGGGTGAAGGCCGCTTGGGGCTTCGCCCTCGGGCCGGCGGTCGCCGGGAGCGAGCAGGCCGCCCGGATCCACGGCGAGGTCGCCCGCCGCTGCATCGAACTGCTCGGCCGGATCCAGGAGCAGGGGGCGATCGCCGCGGACGCGGACCTGGAGTGGGTGCGCCGGGTCTACTACGCCCTCATCGGCGAAGTCCTGCACACCGCACCGGCCGGCGCCCCCGCCTGCGGCCTCGGCCCCGACGCCGCCCCCGGACCCGAGGCCCCCGCCCTCGATCCGGACGCGCTGGCCGCCCGGATCGTCGACACCGTGCTCCACGGCGTCGGCCCGCGCGCCGGGAGCTGACACTGCCCCAACTCCCCCATATGGCATGACAATCGTCTATCTCCCTCGATCGAGGGAAAGATCGCCGATGACCCCATATTCGCGGCCGGATGGGGGAACATCAGCACGTCCGCGCCCGAACGACCACGGTCGGGCGGCAGAACCCGGCCCCTGGATCAGCCCGTGACTACCTCCGCCCCCGTGTGGGACTGCCCCTTCAACCACACCGACGGCCTGGAGTTCGACCCGCTCCTCAAGCGCCTGCTCACCGAGGAGCCGATCGCCAGAATCCGCCTGCCGCACGGCGAGGGCGAGGCCTGGCTGGCCACCCGCTACGAGGACGTCCGCGTGGTCACCACCGACCGGCGGTTCAGCCGCGCCGCCGGCATCGGCCGCGACCTGCCCCGGATGACACCCGCCCCGATCGCCCAGGTCGAGTCGATCAACCTGATGGACCCGCCGGCCCACAACCGGCTGCGCCGGCTCGTCGCCCAGGGCTTCACCAACCGCCAGGTCGAGCGGATGCGCGCGCACACCCAGCGCGTCGTGGACGGCTACCTCGACGAGATGACCGAGCACGGTGCCCCCGCGGACCTCGTCTCCCACCTCTCCGCCCGGCTCCCGCTCACCACCATCTGCGAGCTGCTCGACATCCCCGCCGAGGACCGCACCGAACTCCGCGGCCACGCCGTCGCGATGATGGCGATGGGTCCGAACAGCGGCGCCGGCCAGGTCAACGCCAAGGCCGCGCTGCGCGCCTACTTCGCCGAACTCACCGCCGCCCGCCGCCGCTCGCCCGGCGAGGACCTCATCAGCGCGCTCGCCACCGCCCGGGACGGCGCCGAGCTGCTGGACGACGACGAGCTCGCCGTGATGGCCATGGTCCTGCTGGTCACCGGCCACGACACCAGCACCTACCAGCTGTCCAACATCGCCTACACCCTGCTCACCCACCCCGAGCAGCTCGCCAAGCTGCGCGCCCAGCCCGAGATGCTGCCGCGCGCGCTGGAGGAGTTGCTCCGCTTCATCCCGTTCCGCCAGGGCGTGGGCATCGCCCGGGTCGCCACCGAGGACGTCGAGCTCGGCGGCGTACTGATCAGGGCCGGCGAGCCGGTGCACGTCTCCTATCTGGCCGCCAACCGCGACCCGGCGATGTACGAGCGGCCCGACGAGCTCGACCTCGACCGCGGCGCGCCCACCCACATGACCTTCGGCTACGGCACCCACCACTGCCTCGGCTCCCACCTGGCCCGGATGGAGCTCCAGGTGGCCGTCGGCACCCTGCTCAGCCGGTTCCCCGGGCTTCGGCTCGCCGTGCCGCCCGGCGGGCTGGACTGGCAGACCGGCTCGATCTGGCGCTACCCGCGGACCCTGCCCGTCGCCTGGTGACGACCGCCCACCCGGTGACCTTCCGCCGTACCCGGCCGCGACCGTCGGCCACTTGCCCAGGAGACCTCCCCCCATGGCCACACTCTGCCGACCCGCCGTCGCCGTCCCCGAGCACGTCATCACGCTCGACGAGACCCTCGACCTGGCCCGCGGCCTGCACGCCGACCACCCGCAACTCGGGCTCGCCCTGCGGCTGATCGAGAACACCGGGGTGCGGACCAGGCATCTCGTCCAGCCCATCGAGGAGACCCTGCGGCACCCCGGATTCACCGCGCGCAACGCCGTCTACGAGCGGGAGGCCAAGCGCCGCGTCCCCGAGGTGGTCGAACGCGCCCTCGGCCACGCCGACCTCGCCGCCCGGGACATCGACCTCATCCTCTACGTGTCCTGCACCGGCTTCATGATGCCCTCGCTGACCGCGTGGCTGATCAACACCATGGGGTTCCGCTCCGACACCCGCCAGTTGCCGATCGCCCAGCTCGGCTGCGCGGCCGGCGGCGCCGCCGTCAACCGGGCGCACGACTTCTGCCGCGCCTACCCCGGCGCCAACGTGCTGATCGTCGCCTGCGAGTTCTGCTCGCTCTGCTACCAGCCCACCGACCTCGGCGTCGGCTCGCTGCTCTCCAACGGGCTGTTCGGCGACGCGATCGCCGCCGTCGTACTGCGCGGCCGCGGCGGCACCGGCATCCACCTGGAGCGGAACGGTTCGCACCTCGTCCCGGACACCGAGCACTGGATCTCCTACGGGGTCAAGGACACCGGCTTCCACTTCCAGCTCGACAAGCGCGTCCCCGGCACGATGGCGAAGCTCGCGCCCGCCCTCCGCGCCCTGGCCACCGACCACGCCTGGGACATCTCCGGCCTCGGCTTCTACATCGTGCACGCGGGCGGCCCGCGGATCCTCGACGATCTCTGCCACTTCCTCAACCTGGAACCGGCCGCGTTCCGGTTCTCCCGCGCCACCCTCACCGAACGCGGCAACATCGCCAGCGCGGTGGTCTTCGACGCGCTGGCCCGGATGTTCGAGGAGGGCGCGGTCGAGGACGGCACCCCGGGGCTGATCGCGGGCTTCGGACCGGGCATCACCGCCGAGATCTCGCTCGGCAGTTGGGTGCGGCAGCCGCTGGAGGTGGCGGTCCCGCGCCGGCCCCGGGCGATCGACGCGGCGGAGCTGACGCTGGCTCACCAGACCACGCCCCTGCTGCGTCCGGCCGGGACTACGATCACCGAATGACCGATACCACCGATGCCACCGAGACCAGCGACGCCACCCGCACCGGGGATGCGGCCAGGGACGCGGCCAGGGACGCGGCCAGGGCGGCCGGCGCCAACGGCACGGCCGGCGCGAACGGAGCGCCGCTGGTTCCCAGACCGCCGCGGCCCGCCGACGCCGACCGGGCCACCGAGCTGGCCGCGCTCTTCCCCGCCCTGCACGCCCCGCAGTACTGGACCTGGGGCCGCTACGACGCGCAGTTCTCCACCGCGCTGCCCCCGGACGAGCTGGTCACCAACATCCACCTGGTCGGCTTCACCGACGGCGGCCGGGTGGTGCTCTGCCGCGACGACCGCGACCACTGGTTCCTGCCCGGCGGCACCCGCGAGCACAACGAGTCCGTGGACTCCTGCCTGGTCCGCGAGCTGCGTGAGGAGGCCGGCGCCCGGCTGCTCGGCGAGCCGGTCTGGCTGGGCGCGCACCGCTGCGTGACCGACGACCCGGTCCCCTACCGCCCGTGGCAGCCGCACCCCGAGAAGGCCTGGCTCTGGGGCTGGGCCGAGGTGGCGGTGGACTCCGTACCGACCAACCCGGACGACGGCGAGCAGGTCGTCGAGGTGCGGGCGGTGGAGCCGGCCGAGGCGCAGCGGCTGCTGCTGCACGGCCACGACGTCTGGTGGGGCGAGCTGATCGGCCTGGCCGTGGAGCTGCGGTCGCGGCCGCGCTGAGCCGCGCGCGTTCCCCGGCTGCGTCCCCGACTCCCCGACCGCGTCCCCGGCTGCGTCCCCGACTCCCCGGCGTCCGGGAGGATCACCGGAATGGCGCAGCAGCGCAGCATGGCGCCCGATCGGCGGTGATATGACTCGAAGGGACTCGGGTCCTTCTCGGGCCCGCACCGACGGGAGCCGTCATGGACAACTACCCGCTGCTCAACATCTTCTGGACGATGCTGGAGCTGTTCCTCTGGATCCTCTGGTTCTTCCTGCTGTTCAAGATCATCACGGATATCTTCCGCAGCCATGACATGGGCGGCTGGGCCAAGGCCGGCTGGATGGTGCTGGTGATCCTGCTGCCGCTGATCGGCGTGCTGGCGTACGTGATCGCGCGCGGCAGGAGCATGGGGGAACGCGATCTCGCCCAGGCCCAGAAGGCCGACGAGGCGTTCAAGGCGTACATCCGGGACGCGGCCGGCTCGGCATCCGGCTCCGCACCCGGGGAGGGTGGCGCCGGGGACGGGAGCGCCGGCCGCAGCCACGTCGACGACCTGGCGAAACTCGCCGAGCTCAAGGCCGACGGGGCCATCTCCGAGGAGGAGTACCAGAAGGCCAAGGAGAAGCTGCTGGTCTGAGCCCGGTACGGCCGCGGTGGCCGGTGGACGCGCGTCCACCGGCCACCGCGGCGGGTCTCAGCGCCGCCCGGAGCGGCGGTCGTCCGACGAGCCGCCGCCGGTCAGACCGGCCCGGCGCAGCGCGTCCGCCATGGCGCTGTTGCCCGGCGCCCCCGAGCCGCCCGAACCGCCCCGGTCCCGGCGCTCCTGGCCCTGGCCACCCCGGCCGCCGCCCTGGCCACCACCGCCCTGGCCGCCGCGCCGCTCCTGACGCGGCGGACGGGCCTGCCGCTCGCCGCCGCGCCCGCCCTCACCGCCGCCGCCACCGCGCCCGACCTCGTCGTCCAGCCGCAGGGTGAGCCCGATGCGCTTGCGCGGCACGTCCACCGAGGTGACCCGGACGGTCACGATGTCGCCGGGCTTGACCACCTCGCGCGGGTCCTTGACGAAGTTCTTCGACAGCGCCGACACGTGCACCAGGCCGTCCTGGTGGACGCCCACGTCGACGAAGGCGCCGAACGCGGCCACGTTGGTCACCACGCCCTCCAGCACCATGCCGACCTCCAGGTCGCCGATCTTGTCGACGCCCTCCTTGAAGGTGGCGGTGCGGAACGCCGGACGCGGGTCGCGGCCCGGCTTGTCCAGCTCGCCCAGGATGTCGGTGACGGTCGGGACGCCGAAGGTGTCGTCGGCGAAGTCGCCCGGCCGCAGGGCGCGCAGCCTGGTGCTGTTGCCGATCAGCTCGCGCAGCTCCCCGCCGGTCTCGGCGAGGATCCGGCGCACCACCGGGTACGCCTCCGGGTGCACGCTGGAGGCGTCCAGCGGGTCGTCGCCGTCCGGGATCCGCAGGAAGCCCGCGCACTGCTCGAAGGCCTTCGGGCCGAGCCGGGCGACCTTCTTGAGCTCCTTGCGGCTGCGGAACGGGCCGTTGGCGTCCCGGTGCGCGACGATGTTGTCCGCGAGCGTGCCGGTGATGCCGGAGACCCGGGTGAGCAGCGGCGCGGAGGCCGTGTTGACGTCCACGCCGACCGCGTTGACGCAGTCCTCGACGACGGCGTCCAGCGAGCGGGAGAGCTTCACCTCGCTCAGGTCGTGCTGGTACTGGCCGACGCCGATCGACTTGGGGTCGATCTTGACGAGTTCGGCCAGCGGGTCCTGGAGGCGGCGGGCGATCGAGACCGCGCCGCGGATCGACACGTCCAGCTCCGGCAGCTCCTGGGAGGCGAACGCGGAGGCCGAGTAGACCGAGGCGCCGGCCTCGCTGACCATCGCCTTGGTGAGCCCCAGCTCCGGGTGGCGCTTGACGAGGTCCTCGGCGAGCTTGTCGGTCTCCCGCGAGGCGGTGCCGTTGCCGATCGCGACCAGGTCGACGCCGTGCCTCTTCGCCAGCGCGGCCAGGGTCGCCAGCGCGGCGTCCCACTTGTTGGCGGGCTGGTGCGGGTAGATCGTGTCGTGGGCGAGCACCTTGCCGGTGGCGTCCACCACGGCGACCTTCACACCCGTCCGGAAGCCCGGGTCCAGGCCCATGGTGGCGCGGGTGCCGGCCGGGGCGGCCAGCAGCAGGTCGCGCAGGTTGGCGGCGAACACCCGGACCGCCTCGTCCTCGGCCTCGGCGCGCAGCCGGCCGCGCAGGTCGATGCCGAGCCGGACCAGCACGCGGGTGCGCCAGGCCCAGCGGACGGTGTCGCCGAGCCACTTGTCGGCCGGGCGGCCGTGGTCGGCGATGCCGAACCGGGCGGCGATCCGCTGCTCGTAGTCGCCGGCGCCGGGCAGGTCGCCGGTCTCCTCGCCGTCGTACGGGGACAGGTCGAGGTCCAGCACCTCCTCCTTCTCGCCGCGCAGCATCGCGAGGATCCGGTGCGAGGGGAGCTTGGTGTAGGGCTCGGCGAAGTCGAAGTAGTCGGCGAACTTCGCGCCCTCCTGCTCCTTGCCCTCGCGGACGGTGGCGACCAGTCGGCCGCGGGTCCACATCCGCTCGCGCAGCGAGCCGACCAGGTCGGCGTCCTCGCCGAACCGCTCGACCAGGATCGCCCGGGCACCCTCCAGCGCGGCGCTCCCGTCCGCGACCGCCTCGTTGAGGTACCGCGCGGCCAGCGCCGCCGGGTCCTGCGTCGGGTCGGCGAGCAGCGTGTCCGCCAGCGGCTCCAGCCCGGCCTCGCGGGCGATCTGGGCCTTGGTGCGCCGCTTCGGCTTGAACGGCAGGTAGATGTCCTCCAGCCGCGCCTTGGAGTCGGCGGCCAGGATCTGCGCCCGCAGCGCGTCGTCGAGCTTGCCCTGCGCCTCGACGGACTCCAGGACGGCGGTGCGGCGCTCCTCCAGCTCCCGCAGGTAGCGCAGCCGCTCCTCCAGGGTGCGCAGCTGCGCGTCGTCCAGCGAGCCGGTGGCCTCCTTGCGGTAGCGGGCCACGAACGGCACCGTCGCACCGCCGTCCAGCAGCTCGACCGCCGCCTTCACCTGGCCCTCGCGGACGCCCAGTTCCTCGGCGATCTTCCGCCCGATCGCCTGCTGGGCCTGCTGGGCCGCCTGTTCGACTGGCGTGGTCACGAAGCCGGTCACCTTCTTCAGAGTTGCTTTCCGTACCCTCGCATTCTGGCAGCTGCCCCTGACACCCCCACCCGCCCCCGCCACCCCGGGCGTGGGGCGGCCCCGGGCCGGCCCGCCCTCGCGCCGGGCGCCCGTCCGGCCGGTGTCCGCCCGGCCGGCGGCGGCTCCCGGCAGCGCGCCTGCGATCCCGAGCGCCCCCCGAGAAACCCAACGCCCCCGTGAATTACCCGCATTCTCACCCTGGTGTTCGAAATCCACCTGATCGCGGGACCCGCCCCGGCGTACAGTGCCGGGCATGTGCGCAGCCGCCCGGACGCCCGACCGCATGCACGACGACGACCTCCTGCACGACCGCCTGCACGATGAAGAACCCGTCATCGACACCGGCTTGGTGAGGCGGCTGATCGCCGCCCAGTTCCCGCAGTGGAAGGGCCTGCCGCTGGCGCCGGTCGGCGTCACCGCCACGGACAACGCGATGTTCCGGCTCGGCGCCGACCTCGCCGTCCGGCTGCCCCGGGCCGCCTGGGCCGCCGGGAACATCGCGCGCGAGCAGTACTGGCTCCCCCGGCTCGCCCCGCACCTGCCGGTGCCCGTGCCGGTGCCGGTCGCCCACGGCCGGCCGACCGTCGGCTATCCCTGGGACTGGTCGGTGCTGCGCTGGCTGCCCGGCGTCAACCCGGCCCCCGGGGCGCTCGCCGACCCCGGCCAACTCGCCCGCGACCTGGCCGGGTTCATCCTCGCCCTGCGCGCCGTCGAGCCGGGCCCGGACGCCCCGCCGGCCTCCCGCGGCGGCGCGCTGGCCGGCCGTGACGCAGCCACCCGCGCGGCCGTCGACCGGCTGCGCGGCGTGATCGACACCGGAACGGCCACCGCCCTGTGGGACAAGGCGCTGCGGCTGCCCGAGCCCACCGGACCCGCCACCTGGGTGCACGGCGACCTCACCGCCGGCAACCTCCTGCTCACCGGCCAACGGCTCGGCGCCGTCCTGGACTTCGGCCTGCTCGGCGCCGGCGACCCGACCGTCGACCTGATCGCCGCCTGGAACCTGCTCCCGGCCGCCGCCCGCCCGACCTTCCGCGCCGCCCTGTCGGTGGACGACGCCACCTGGGAACGCGGGCGCGCCTGGGCGCTCTCCATCGCCCTCGTCCAACTGCCCTACTACCGCACCACCAACCCCCCGCTCGCCGCCAACGCCCGCCAGGTCGTCCGGGAGGTCCTGACGGACCGCAGCGTCTGACGGCGGGCACTGCGGCGGACCGGTGCGTCAGACGAACCGCGTCGGCTCCGCCGCGCCCGGCGGCAGCGGGGTGCGCGCCGCCTCCTCCCGCCAGGCGCCGGCCAGTTCGGCCGGGAAGCGACGGCCGCTGCGGGTGAGCACCAGGCCCGCGGTGAGCTCCACCTCGTCGCCGGGCTGGAACGGCCGGTCCGCCTCCGCCGGCAGACGCTCCCACGGGCCCAGGTGTCCTCGGCGCCCGGCCACCCGGATCCGGCTGCCGTAGGTACTGGCGTCCCGCACCATGACCGCCCCGCCGCGCACCGAGACCACCAGGTGCCGGCGGCTGACCCGGGCCGCGCGTTCGGCGGGCAGCAGGACGAGCAGCGCGATCCCGTCCGCCGTCCCCGGAGCGCGGCCGACGGCCGTCCGCGTCCCCTCGTCCAGCGTGTACCGGGCCACGCACTCCCCGTCCAGGACCACCTTCACCTGCGCGGCGCCGGGCCGGGCCCCGTCGTCGAGCAGCGGCATGCCGTGGATTTCGCAGGTGGGCACGCCCCGGCGCATCCGCGGCAGCATCACCCGCCCGCCGCGGTGCACGCTGTACAGGCCGCACCGGCGCTCGGGACAGCGCCAGGCCCGCCCGACCACCTCGACCAGCGGCTTGCGGGAGGCGGTCAGCAGCCCCTGCTTCTTGAGCGCGGACAGCTCCATCTTCTTGGAGATCTCCGCACCGGTCCGGTGCCCCATGTCGAGCGGCACCAGCCGGACCAGGCCCCGCCCGGCCGCCTCCGGCCGCAGGAACTGCCAGGTGTTGCCCTGGATCCACGGGTGCTCGATCCGGTGGTCGTCGTAGTAGTCACCGGTGACCACCTGGATTCCGGTCATACCGGCGATCTCCAACACCCGCTCGTCGGCGTCCGGCACCTCCTCCACCAGCCCCTCGGCGACCCACCGCGCCAGCGTCCCCGCGTCCCCCGGCTCGGTGAACTCCCGCCGCCCACCCAGCAGACTGCGGTCCGCGACGCAGTACACGGCCACATCCCGATCCCCGGTCAGCCGCACCAGCGCGTCCACCACCAACCGCAGCCGGTACAGCGACCGCGGCGCGGACCCGCCGAAGTCGGTGCGCCGGACGATGTTGGAGAGCTCGACCAGATAGTCCGCCCGGTCGGCGGACGTCGCGAGGTTCCGGTCGATGCCCCGCCCGACGACGGGGGCGGGCTCAGGTGCGGGGCGGTGCTCCATCGGACCTCCGTGCGGTCGGCGTGCACGGGCCGCCCGGACCACGTTCCGGACGACCCGTCACATCCATTCCATCCACTCCATCATGGCCGATCCCGCACCCCGGCGGGGGCGGGCAGCGCGTCGACGATCCGGTCCACCGCACGGTCCCGCGTCCAGAGCGGGAACCGCGGGATCCGTCGCAACGCCTCCAGACGAGGTCGTCGACCCTGGTGCTCAACGCTGCCACCGACACGACCTCCAGCAAGCACACGAGCCCGATCAAGAGGTAGGCGATCGCCCAGGGAGTGCGCCTCTTCTGCATGTTCCGCCCCCGTTCTGTCGTGCGCCAGGACGGTCCGGTGGACCGGTCTCCGGCTCGTTGGCCCTGGGTGACGGGGCCGTGGAGGCGAGGATAGTCAGTGCTCGACCGTCACCACGGTCTTGCCGATCTGGGTGTCGGCGTCCATGTAGCGGTGGGCGGCGGCGATCTCGTCGAAGGGGGAGACGCGGTCCACCACGGGCTGGAAGGCTCCGGTGCGCAGGCTGGTCGCGGCGCCCGAGCAGCGCTGAACCCGGGCCGAACCCGGGCCACAGCCGGGCCGAATCCGGGCAGTAGGGTGCGAACATGACACGCCATATCGCTTTCGAGGGCCCGCACAACTTCCGTGACCTGGGCGGCTACCGGGCCGCCGACGGGCGGACCGTCCGGTGGGGGCGGCTCTATCGTTCGGCCTCGCTCGGGGTGCTCGCCTCGGCTGCCGACCTGGAGCGGTTCCGGGCGCTGGACATCGGTACGGTGATCGACCTGCGCTACCCCTGGGAAATCGCCCGCAAGGGCCGGGCGCCGGAGCTGGACGGCGTGGCGTACCACAACCTCTCGATCGAGCACCGCCCGTACGACCAGGCCGAGATCGATCCGGACGTCGACCCGTGGCGGTACCTGGCGGACCGTTTCGCCGAGGTGGCCGAGGACGGTGTCGCGGAGATCCGCGCCGTCCTGGAGCTCATCGCCGACGCCGACCGCCCGGTGGTATTCCACTGCGCCTCCGGCAAGGACCGCACCGGGCTGATCGCCGCCCTGGTGCTGAGCCTGCTCGGCGTCGGCGAGGACGACGTGGCCGCCGACTTCGCGCTCACCGAACTGGTCACCGCCCGGCTGGTGGCCGACTGGCACGCCGCCAACCCGGGGCGCACGCTGCGCTGGCCGGGCTTCGGGCGCGCGCCGGAGGCGGTCATCCGGCTCACGCTCGCGGACCTCGCCTCCGCGCACGGCTCGGTCCACGCCTATGCCACCGGCAAGGTCGGTGTCGACGAGGCGCTGATCGGCCGGCTGCGCGCCGGGCTGCTCTCGGCCTGACCCGATGCCGTCGAGAACCGGCCAGCGCCTGACCGGGTGGACTATCACATGAAAAAGGAACCGGTCGATCAGTAGACCTGAAACGGACACCATGGATCGATATTTGCTGGACAGTTGCCAGGCTCGGGAAATTCCGGTGAATATCGATCACCCGCTTGCCAGCCTTCCGATCTCCGGCCCCACTCGGTTGAATGGCCGAAAAAAATAGTGCGAGACACCTGTTCGTGCACGCTAAGGTCATTTCCGCGGCGGCTCGGCCGACCGGGTGACCGCGACCTTTCCGGTCGGACCTCCGCTCGTTTCCTTCTGTCTGCATGACACCGCCCGCACGGCGGCGTCACCGGAATGATCGGACGGAACATGCGCGCACAGAACCGCTCCTTCGGCAGGGACCGCTCCTCCGGCACGAACCACTCCGGCACGAACCACTCCGACGCGATCCGCTCCGGCCGCCTTCTCCGCGGCGCGCTGGTGGCCGCCGCGCTGCTCGGCTTCGCCGGTGTCACCCCCGCCCTCGCCGAGGGCTCCTGGACGTCCCACATCAGCAGCTGGGGGCCGGGCTCGGAGTCCCGCCGCTGGGAGGACGCCGACCGCGACGACGCCGTCACCTCCGTCACCTTCCAGGGCTGCGTGACGGGGAACAACGACTTCAAGGACGCCGACCTCCAGCTCTACAAGGACGTCTTCGGCCCCGACAAGGCCTACGGCCACCGGTCCAACCACTGCGACACCTCCAGCTGGGGCGACCAGAGCTCCGGCGACTACTACTTCGCGCTGGAGGGCGTGCGCAGCGGCGACAAGCTCTGGGTGGACACCGTGACCACCCGGTACTGAGCCGCCCGCCCACGTCACCCTCCTCCCCGGACGTTCCGGCCGCGGTGCCGGCGGCCTCCCCCATCCGCCGGCACCCTCGCACCCTTTCCCGAGCGAAATGCGTCGACCCCGCCATGGCCCTTGAATTCCACCGCATCGACTTCCACCACAGCCGAAAAGCAAGCCTGTTCACCGGTCTCGATCTGCGGATCGACAATCCGGCCACCGTCCTGCTCGGCCCCAACGGCGCGGGCAAGTCGACCCTCCTGGCCCTCGCCGCCTCCCAGTTGAGCCCGCACCGGGGATCGGTCGACTGGCGCGGCGTCAATCCGGCGACGGGCGGCGGCGACCGGGCCGCCTACCGGCGCGCGGTGGCCTGGCTGCCGCAGCAGATCACCCCGGTCCCCGGACTCACCGTCCGTGAACAGGTCGCGTACTGCGGCTGGTTGAAGGGCATGTCCCGCACCGCCGCCTGGCGGGCCTCCGCCGTCGCGCTCGCCCGGGTCGGCCTCGGCGAGCTCGCCGACCGGCCCGGCCACCAGCTCTCCGGCGGCCAGCTGCGCCGGATGGGCATCGCCGGCTGCCTCGCCCACCACAGCGAACTGATCCTGATGGACGAGCCGACCGCCGGGCTCGATCCCACCCAGCGCGCGGTGTTCCGCTCCCTGGTCGAGGAGTTGGCCAGCGAGGTGAGCGTGATCGTCGCCACCCACCAGACCGAGGACCTCGCCGAGATGTACCGGCACGTGGTGGTGCTGGACCGCGGACAGGTCCGGTTCCAGGGCACCACCGAGGAGTTCCACGCGGTGGCGGCCGGTGGCGGGGGCGCCGGGGGAACCGGCAGAACCGAGGGCACCGGGACCGATCGGCACGGCCGGCCGGCGACGGCCGTCCCCGGGCCGGGACCGGGACCGGGAGCCGGAGCCGGACCGGGACCCGTCTCCGGTGTGCCGAGCGCCGAGGCCGCGTACGCGCGCCTGATCGAGCGGGAGACGTGACATGTTGCTGCGCACCGTCCTGAGGGTCTCGGCGGGCACCCGGGTGCTGCCGTTCCTGCTCGGCTTCGTCCTGGTCGCGCTCGGCGACGAGCTGACCGCCTGGGTCACCCCCGCCTACGGGCTCGCCGCCGCCGGGCACGCCAGCCTCGCCCTGCCGTTCGCCTGCGCGGCCTGCGCGGCCGCCGGCGCCTGGGAGGGCGGCCGACTGCACCGCGGCCGCGTGTTCAGCGGATCGCCGGTGCGCTCCGCGCCGGCCATCACCGCACCGGTGCTGCTGCCGGTCGCGCTGATGGGCGGGCTCGGCATGGTCGCCGCGCTCACCATCGCGGCCCTGGCCGGCGGGACGGCCGACGGAGTGCCGCAGCCGGGCGTCCTCGCCGTCTGGACCGGCCTGCTGCTCGCCAACACCCTGGTCGGCTCGGTCGTCGGCCGGGTGCTCGCGCCGGTGGTCGCCGTCCCGCTCGCGCTGATCAACAGCTTCGTCCTGAACGCCTACCCCGCCGCCTTCGACACCTACTGGCCGCGGCATCTGGTCGGCGGCGGGCTGTCGGACTGCTGCGCGGTGGACCAGGTGCTGGACGGGCGGGCGGTGGCGGCCTCGCTCGCCTTCTCCGCCGCGGTCTGCGCGGCGGCCGTCCTGCTCCTCCGACGGCGCGGCGCCCCGGTCGCCGTCGCCGCCGCGCTGGCGGTCACGGCCGGCGGGGTCGCGCTGGGCGGCTGGACCGCCCGCGGACTCGGTGCCGAACCGGTGCGCGCCCGGTCCTCCGACGCGCTGGTCTGCGACCACGGACGGCCACGCGTCTGCCTCTGGCCGGAGCTCGGCGGGGCCCGCTCGGCCATGGTCCGCGAGGAGGTCCGGCGGATCGCCGGGGCCCTGGCCGGGCCGGGCGTCCCCGTCCCGGCGACGTTCACCATGGCCGCCAGGCCCGCGCCGGGCGAGGCCAAGCTGGGCGTCCCGACCGACGCCGAGGTGTCGGACGTCACCGCCGCCGTGATCGGTGGCCTGCTCCCCCGCACCCCCGACTGCGCACTGCGCAGCGACCCCTACCCCGCCGCGGCGGCGGCCGGCACGGCCACGGCCTGGCTCACCGCCCGGGTGGCGCCCGGCGGCCCGGCCGCCGCCGGGGGCCGCTTCACCGAGACCGACAGCGCCCGCGCGGCCCAGTTGCTCCGGCTGCCCGACGCCGCCCAACTCGCCTGGTACCGGGGCACGGCGGAAGCCCTCGCCGACTGCGGCACCCTGCCCCCGCCGGTCCCGCACGACGCCGCACCGACCGGGGGTGCGCGGTGATCTGGTGGTGCAAGGCGCGCGCGGTGCCGCTGCTCGCGGCCGTCCTCGTCGGGACCTTCGCCGTCGGGCTGCTGTTCGGGGACGGCGAGCTGCCGGTGCCGGCCCTGCACGGCCAGGCCGGGCACTTCCTGCTCGCGCACGTGATCACCCTGCTCCCGGCGGTGTTCCTGCTGTACGGGCTGGGCCGGGGCGACCTGCGGACCGAGACCGTCGCCGGGCGGTTCCTGCGCGGGATGGACGTCGGCCTCGCGCTCACCCTCGCGGCCGCCGGCACGACGTGCGGCAGCCTCGCGTACGCGGCCGGGCAGGGGGCGCTCGCCCTGGTCCTGGCCCGCAACATCGCCGGCTACCTCGGCCTCGCGCTGCTCGTCCACCCGCTGACCGGCCACCGCGCGGCCGCCGCCGCGCTCGCCGCCGTCCCCCTGCTCTGCTCGGCGGCGGGCTGGCACCCGGACGGCCGCCCCCGCCCCTGGGCCTGGCCGCTCCACCCGGCCGGCTCCCCGTACGCCCTCACCGCCGTCGCCCTGCTCCTGCTCGCCGGCACGGCGTGCGCGCTGCTCCGCCGACATCCGGCGGCCGTGCTGGACTTACCGGCGGCCTGACATCCGGCCGGGAATCCGGTCAGCCGTCCGTCCAGGCGTCCGGCGGTCCGGCGGCGGGGCGTCAGCGGGGGCGCGACCCGCCCTGCCGTCCACCACCGCCACCGCCGCGACGCCCACCGCCCTGGCTCTGACCGCTCCGGCCCCGACCGCCGGCCTGCGGCCCTCGGCCGCCACCGCCGCCGTTACCACTGCCGCGCCCGGTCGGTCCGGCAGGAGCCGTCTCCGGCCAGTGCCCCGGGCGCTTCAGCGCCTCCGGCAGACGGGTCGTCGCGTCACCGCGCGCCGCGTTCAGCTGTGCCTGGGTGAGGAAGAGCGCCTCGGTCAGGTCGGCGCCGGCCAGGTTCGCGTCCCGCAGGTCCGCGCCGACGAGGTCGGCGAGCCGCAGGTCGGCGCCGGACAGGTCGGCCGCGACCAGCAGCGCGCCGCGCAGGTTGGCGCCCCGCAGGTCCGCACCCCGCAGGCGGGCGCCGAAGAGGTCGGCGCCCCGGTGCTCGCGTCGGCCCGGGACGGCGGCCCGGACCAGTTCGCTGGCCCGGAGCAGCAGCTCGGCCACCGCCTGCCGGTGCGCGGGGACGTCGACCGCCAGGATCTCCTCGGGCGTGCCGCCGACCAGCCGCTCGGTCTCCTCCAGGGCCCGGCGGAGTTCCCCGTGCACGGGGCGGGCCGGGGCGAAGGTGAGCGCCTCGGTGAGGTACCAGAGCAGCTCGTGCAGCTGCCGCACCACCGGGAACACCTCGAACATCGTCCCGGCGCTCTCCGGCGCCTCCCGCCAGCTGCGCCCGCCGAAGGTCACCTGGGAGACGTGCTGGCCGGCCCCGAAGCAGTCGTACACCGTGCAGCCGGGGAAGCCGCTGTCGCGCAGCCGCTCGTGGATCCCGCAGGTGAAGTCGGTCTGCAGGTTGCGGCACGGCGTTCCGGCGGCCTTGTTGACGGCGAAGTCCGCGCCGGCGGCGAACGGCAGCGCCGCGCAGCACAGCCCGAAGCAGCTCCCGCAGTCGGAGACGAGGTTGAGGCTCGGGACGCTCACGATGCTGTTGTTCCTCCGGGACGACGGGGTGGTGCGCTGTAGAGCGTACCGACCGCCTCGAACGGCCGTCGGTTAGTGTGGTCGGCCGAACCCCAGCGGCACGGCGCGACGAGCACCCGGCGTGACCTGCACCACGGCACTACAGCGCCACAGCACCAGCGGAGGAACCAAGGCATGTCCCGGCACGACGTCACGCCGTACCCGGACACCGAGGGCACCGCCGACACGGCCACCCCCGCGGACACGCCCGAACCGGCCCTCCGGATCCCCCCGCGGGCCCGCACCGCCGGGTTCACCCTGCTCTGCTTCGCGGTCTGCCTCGCGATCGGCGCCCAGCAGTGGACCACCGCCCAGCTCGGCGGCTTCGACCTCGGGATCTTCGACCAGGGCGTGCGCGGCTACGCGCACCTCGGGCTGCCGGTCTCGTCGCTGAAGAGCTTCCACCACGAGTTCCCGCCCGGGTTCTCGCTCCTCGGGGACCACTTCTCCCCGGTGATCGCGCTGATGGCGCCGCTCTACTGGCTCTGGGACGACCCGCGCTCCCTGCTCCTCGGCCAGGCGCTCTGCTTCGCCGCCGGTGTGCCACTGATCCGCCGGATCGCCGGCCGCTGCTTCGCCGACGCCGACCCGCGCGCCGACCCGCGCACCGCCCGCCGCGCCGCCGATCTGGCCGCGCTCGCGTACGGGCTGGGGTGGCCGCTGCTGGTGGCCTCGCGCGGCGGGTTCCACGAGGTGGCGTTCGCGGTGCCGCTGACGCTGCTGATGCTGGAGCGCGGGATGGCCCGACAGTACTGGGCGTCGGCGCTGGCCGGACTGCTGCTCTGCTGCACCAAGGAGGACATGGGCCTGGCCGTGGGCGCCTACGGCCTGGTGCTGCTGCTGCGGGCCCGGCGGGACCAGGACCCCGCCAGGCGCCGTCCGGCCGTGCGCTGGGGCGTGGGGCTGCTGCTCGGCGGTCCGCTCGCCTCGGCGATCGCCATCGCCGAGCTGGTGCCGGCGATGGGCGGGGTGCCCGGCTACTACTGGAACTACCAGGCGCTCGGCGCGGACGGCGGCTCGGCGGTCTCCAACGTCCTGGCCGACCCGACCCTCCTGGTCTCGGCCTTCTTCGACGCCCCGCTGAAGCCGCTGCTGCTGCTCTGGATCTTCGGCACCCTGTTCGCCCTCCCGCTCCGCTCCGCGACCGTGCTGCTGGCCGTCCCGCTGCTCGCCGAGCGGGTGCTGTCCAGCAATCCGAACCACTGGTCGATCGCCCGGCACTACGACGCGTTCCTGTGGCCGATCCTGCTGGTCGCGGCGCTGGAGGTGCTGGGCCGCTGCCACGGCCGCGTGCTCACCCGGCGGCTCGGGGTGGCGGCGGCGGCCGTCACAATCGCGGCCGCCGTACCGCTGGGCCTGGCGAACCTGTTCGTACCGGCCTACTGGCAGCCGAAGGCGAGCGAGGCGGCGCTGCTGCGCGGCGCGGCGCTCGTCCCGGACGGCGCGTCCGTGGAGGCCGACAACCAGGCGGCGCCGCGGCTGACCGCCCGGGCGGACGTGGTGCTGGTGGACGAGAAGCCGCGCGGGCGCGCGTACGTGCTGATCCGCGCCGACAAGCGGACCTTCCCGTTCCGGACCGACCGGGAGCAGGCGGCCCGGATCGAGCTGCTGCTGGCGCACGGGTACCGGACGGTCTGGTCGGAGGACGGGGTGTACCTGCTGCACCGGGAGGGCACCGAGCCGATCCCGGGCGAGCAGGTACCGGGCCCGAATTCCACCCCGTACCAGGACGAGGTGCCGTCGGACGTCGGTCACAACCTCTTCCGCGGCTGACTCCCGCCGCCCCTCCGACGGGCCGCCGCCCGACCGGCCGGCCGCGCTCAGCCCTCGTACGGCAGCAGCTCGGCGCGCTTGGGCGGGCGGCCGTCGCCGGAGGAGCGGCCGGTGAGCCGGCGGCCGATCCACGGGCCGAGGTGGGTGCGGGCCCAGCGGGCGTCGGCGGCCAGCTTCTCGGAGCGGGTCGGCGGGGCGACGGCCGGCAGCGGGGCGCGCCAGTCGAAGCCGGCGGGACGGCCGAGCGACTCCAGGACGGCCTCGGCGACCCGGCGGTGGCCCTCGGGCGAGAGGTGGAGCCGGTCCTCCGCCCAGAGCCGGCGGTCGTCGAAGCAGGGGGCGGAGAACAGGTCGACCACGGTGATGCCCTGGTCCTGGGCGAGCTCGTGGACGAAGGCCTTCATCCGCAGGATGGCGGGGAGCAGCCGGGCCGAGCCGGCCGTCCGCCGGGTGGGGTCGGTGCTGGTGAACATGACCACGGTCGCCCCGGTGGCACGCAGTCGGGTGGCGGCGGCACCGAGGAGCTCCTCGACCCGGTCGACGTCGCAGCGCGGCCGCAGCACGTCGTTGAACCCGCCGGCCAGGGTGACCAGCTCGGCGCCCATGGCGGCGGCGCGGGGGACCTGTTCGTCGTGGATCTGGCCGATGAGCTTGCCGCGGACGGCGAGGTTGGCGTACTGGAAGCCGTCGGCCGGACGTTCGGCGGCGAGCCGGTCGGCGAGGCGGTCGGCCCAGCCCCGGTAGTGGCCGTCGGGCAGCAGGTCGTCGCACATGCCCTCGGTGAAGGAGTCCCCGACGGCGACGTAACTGCGGAAGGCGGTGGGCGTGTTATGCGTGTTCTCCATGGCTCGACGATCGTACGCGCGCCGACGAGACCGCCTCTCCACACCCCACCGTCCCCCACCGTCCCCACCGTGCCCCCGCGCCCCACATCAACGGCGGCGGCAAGCGGACGCCGATCCCCCGTTGATCCGAGGCGTGCAGAGTGGAGCACGTCGGGAGGAACGGCCGGGCGCGACGCCGGGCCGTACGCGCTCCGGAACCCAGCATCGGGGGAGCTGGGCACCGCAGCCGCTCCCCACCGCCGGTCGCGGGCGCGGCGCCCCCACGGGGTGCCCCCGCGACCGGCCGCCCGCCCGGACCTCAGCCGGCCAGGACCGTACCCGCCTCACCCACCGTGTCCACCGCACCGGTGATCCAATGCGTCCGCACCGCGTCGGTCGGCCGCTGCTCCCCCAGCGCGTCCAGCCCCCAGGTGCCGAGCGCCTCGACGACCGGTCGCAGCGCGGCCCCACGCCCGGTCAGCTCGTAGACCGTGGCGTTGGCCGGCCGCTCCAGGCGGCGCCGCTCGACGACGCCCTCGCTCTCCAACTGCTTGAGCCGCGCGGCGAGGATGTCGGTGGAGACGCCGGGGAGGTCGGCGTGCAGGTCGGTGTAGCGGCGCGGACCGGCCAGGAGTTCACGGACGATCAGGAGGCTCCAGCGCTCCCCCACCGCGTCCAGGGCGCGGGCGACGGCGCAGTACTGGTCGTAGCTTCGGCGTGACATGTGGATCAGCATAGCCAAAAGGTTGGACTTTCCAAGTGCGTACTTGGTAGAACAAAGCAACCAGGATCGACGCGGGGTGACGGTCGGGAGGCCACCGATGGAGTTTCGGCAGTCCAGCAAGCTGAATGACGTGTGTTACGAGATCCGCGGCCCGGTCGTCGACCAGGCCAACGCGCTGGAGGAGGCCGGGCACAGCGTGCTCCGGCTGAACACCGGCAACCCGGCCACGTTCGGCTTCGACGCGCCGGAGGAGATCCTCCAGGACATCATCCGCAACCTCCCGCGCGCCCACGGGTACAGCGACTCGCGCGGCATCCTGCCGGCCCGCCGCGCGGTCGTGCAGTACTACCAGCAGCGCGGCGTCGACGGCGTGACCGTCAACGACGTCTACCTCGGCAACGGCGTCTCGGAGCTGATCCAGATGGCCGTCACCGCGCTGGTGGACGACGGCGACGAGGTGCTCGTCCCGATGCCCGACTACCCGCTGTGGACGGCGGTGGTCCGGCTGGCCGGCGGCAAGGCCGTGCACTACCTCTGCGACGAGGGGGCGGACTGGTTCCCCGACCTCGACGACATCGCCGCCAAGATCACCGCCCGCACCAAGGCGATCGTGGTCATCAACCCCAACAACCCCACCGGCGCCGTCTATCCGAAGGAACTGCTGGAGGGCATCCTCGACCTCGCCCGCCGGCACCAGCTGATGGTGCTGGCCGACGAGATCTACGACAAGATCCTCTACGACGACGTCGAGCACCACTGCCTGGCCGCCCTGGCCGACGACGTGCTCACCCTCACCTTCAACGGCCTGTCCAAGTCCTACCGGGTGGCCGGCTTCCGCAGCGGCTGGCTGGTCGTCTCCGGCCCCAAGCAGCACGCGAGCGACTACCTGGAGGGCCTCACCATGCTCTCCGGCATGCGGCTCTGCCCGAACGTGCCCGCCCAGTACGCCGTCCAGGCCGCGCTCGGCGGCCACCAGTCCATCAACGACCTGGTCCTGCCGGGCGGCCGGCTCGCCGAACAGCGCGACGTCGCCTACCGGGCGCTGAACGAGATCCCCGGCGTCAGCTGCGTCAAACCCAAGGGCGCGCTGTACGCCTTCGCCAGGCTCGACCCGGCCGTCCACCGGATCGTCGACGACGAGCGCTTCGTCCTGGACCTGCTGCTCCGCGAGAAGATCCACGTCGTCCAGGGCACCGGCTTCAACTGGCCCCGCCCCGACCACTTCCGCTTCGTCACCCTCCCCCGCGCCGACGACCTGGAGACGGCCATCAACCGCATCGGCCGCTTCCTCGCCACCTACCGCCAGGTCTGACCCGACCACCTCGCGTCGAAGCCCCCCGCGTCCCACCGCAGGGGGCTTCGGCATTTTAGTGACGCGGATCACATTAACTAATCGGACATTTAGTAACTAGCTGGAACATTTCAACTTGCCAACACCGCATCCTGACGGTAATGTGGATGATGTGGATCGATTTGCCACATCATCAACGGAGGGGCGAAAATGAGTATGACCAACGTCGACGTCGATGACGCGATCCTCGCCGAGGCCATGCGCCTCATGGGGACCAGCACGAAGAAGGACACGATCAACGGCGCCCTCGCCGACTACGTCAACCGACTGAAGCGGATCGAGGCACTGGAGAAGCTGTCCGCGCGTGCGGCCCGGGGGGAGTTCGACCCGACGGAGCGGATCCATCAGGCCCGGAAGACGGGCGGGGAGGAATGACACATGAACGACCTCGGCTATCTGATCGACACCTCGGGGTTCGTCCACCTGATGCGCCATCCGGAAGCGCTCGACCGCTGGCGGGGGCCGCTGGAGTCCGGGCTCATCAGGATCGCCAAGGTGACCAAGTCGGAGATCCTCTACTCGGCCACCGGCCCGGCGCACCGTGACGAGCTGGAGGAGGAGCTCAACGACCTCTTCGGCCCCGCGCTCGGCGTCCCGAAGGGCGGTGAGGACTGGGCCCTCAACGCCCAGTACAAGCTCACCCAGAAGGGCCAGCACCGCTCGGCCGGCACGGTGGACCTGCTGCTCTGCTCGGTCGCGGCGCACTACAACTACCCGGTGCTGCACGTGGACAACGACTTCGTCACCGTCGCGCGGGTCATCGCCGAGCTCAGGGAGCGGGACGTCCGGGCGTCCTGATCCGGGGGCGACGCGAAGCCCCCTGCCGACCGTTCGGGATTCCCGAACGGTGGGCAGGGGGCTTCACTCATTCCGGCCGGCGAGCTCGGCTCAGCGCCGGGGGCCGTACATGATCACAGCGACGCCGGCGAGACAGACGAGCGCCCCGAGCACGTCCCAGCGGGTCGGCCGGAAGCCGTCCACGGCCATGCCCCAGAGCAGCGAACCCGCCACGAACACCCCGCCGTACGCGGCGAGCACCCGGCCGAAGTGGCTGTCGGACTGAAGGGTCGCCACAAAGCCGTAGGCACCGAGCGCGACGACACCCGCTCCGGTCCACGCCCAGCCGCGGTGCTCCCGCACGCCCTGCCAGACCATCCAGGCGCCCCCGATCTCCAGGAGCGCGGCGAGGACGAACAGGGCGGCGGAACGCAGGACGGTCATGACCGCGAGCTTAGGTGCCATGGTCGGGCGGCCGGACCGACCGCCCGACCACCCGACCGCCTGCCGGCGCGTTCGGGGTTACCAGCCCCAGCCGCCGCCCTCGCCGTCGTCGTCGTGGTCGCTGTCCCAGCCGTCGCCGACCGTGCGGAGGATGGTGTAGTGGTCGACCCGGGTGCCGTCCTCCGCCAGGGCGGTGACGGTCATCTCGGACTTCAGGCCCAGGTGTGCGGGCTTCACGTCCACCTTGATGAAGGAGTAGCCGGTGTAGCGCACGCGCGACCACTCCACCTTCTCGGTCACCTTGCCGCCGCCCTTGGCGAAGTAGAAGGTGTCCACCGAGTCGAGGCGCTGCTCGTGGCCCTCGTAGGTGTCCGGGGCGTCGAAGCGGTACAGGCTGCGGCCGGCGGCGCCCGCCGTCACGTACACCACGCCGTCCGTGGCCGGCTCGACGGTGGCGCCGCTCGGCACCGCCTTGGAGACCTTGTTGCCGAGGATCGCGTCGGTGCGCTCGTAGACGTGGTTGTGACCGTTGATCACCAGGTCGACCCGGTACTTCTCGAACAGCGGCACCCAGGCCTCGCGCACACCGCCCTCCGAGGCGTGCTGGTGGGTGGTGGAGAAGGCGCAGTGGTGGAAGAAGACCACCACGAAGTCGACGGTCTCGTCGTTCCGGAGGTCCTTGAGGGTGCGCTCCAGCCAGCGGGTCTGCTTGCCCGCCGAGATGCCCAGGTTGGCCGGGATCTCGTAGGAGACGTCGTTGGCGTCCAGCGAGATGACGCCGACGTTCTTGTAGCGGAAGGAGTAGACGCCGGGGACGCTGCGCCGGTCCGGGCCGTTGTCCGGCAGGTAGAAGCGGGCGTTCTCGCCGCCGTAGCCGTTCGGCGAGTACCAGGCCTCCATGTCGTGGTTGCCGTAGGAGACCATCCACGGCACCGTCGAGGCGACCGTCTCGGTCTGCACCAGGAAGGCGTCCCAGGTGGTGGCGGCGTACACCGACTTGTCGGCGTCCTGGCCCGAGCCCGCCGGGTCGGCGTAGCAGATGTCGCCGGCGTGCAGGTGGAAGGCCGGGTTCTGGGCGAGGATGATGTGGTCGTTGCCCTTGGCGTGGTCGCTGACCCCCTGGTCGCCGAAGGCGGTGAAGGTGAACGGCTCGTACACCTTGCCCCAGCGGTGCTCGCGCGAGGGCGCGGTGCGGAAGGTGCCGAGGGTGGAGATCGCCTGCTGCGAGGCCGGGTCGAAGCCCTGGTGGCCGACGCCGTAGTAGTAGGTGGTGTCGGGGCGGAGGTCCTCCAGCGCCACGTGCAGGTAGTACTGGTCCACCGGCTGGCTGCCGGGGGTGAGCGCCGGGGTGTGCAGGGTGCGCACCTCCGCCTCGATCCGGTGGCCGAGGTCCCACGGGTTCCTGCCGTACCGCAGGAACGGCCGCTTCACCGGGGCGGGCACCTGCCAGGAGACCCGGAACTGGGTGTCCGGCTCGGGGCCGAAGGAGAGGTGACGCCCGATCGGGGCGACCAGCGAACCGTCCACGCCCGCGGCGACGCCGCCGGTCAGCAGCTGCGGCGAGGCGGGGGCGGCGGAGGCGGTGCCGCCGCCCAGCACGCCGCCCACGGCCAGCGCGCCCACCGAGACGGCACCGGCGCGCAGCATCCGGCGGCGGGAGAAACGGGCGCGCAGGTACTCGTGCTGCTCGGCCATGCTCATGCGTTCGGCGAGCTTCACCGGCACGCCCATGTTCGGAGTTTCCATGGCGGGACTCTCCCAGTCACGTGTTGACCGGACGCGGACGGCCGGTGAACGCCCCCGGGCGCACGGGTCAGTCGAACGCCAATGTTCGACCATGGCTCGGCAAAGCCCTACCCAGGCAGAACGCTCCGCCCGGGCCGAACGCGAGGACGGGGACGCGAGCAGGCAGGCGGTTGACGGAAGCCATGCTCGTAGCGTCCGACAGTTTGTGCGAACGCGGTGACCGCTGGGCCGCCCGCCTAGGCCGTTGCGGTGAGCGGGCGCACCCGCGCGGACCAACCGTCACCACCTGCCGCCGGCCCCGGTGCGTCAGGACGCCTCGTCCCAGGGGGAGGCCGCCCGGTTGCCGGTGCCGTCGCAGGTGCGGCAGATCTCGTCGCGGTAGGCGTGCTTGGCGCCCGTCGCGTCGACCCGGTAGCGGACGTACACACCGGTGCCGTCGCAGAGGAAGCAGTTGCCGCCACCGCCACCGACCTCGGTGGTGCCGGTGCCCTGGCAGGTCCGGCAGCTGAGGCCGGCGGTGCGGCCGGTGCCCGCGCAGATGCGACAGACCGTGGTCATCGTCTTCCTCCCGTCGGAGACCTGGGGCGGGCCTGTCTCTTTTGGAGCCCTGGGTCATGCTAGGCCAGCCACCACCCGCGCGGGTCCGGGTCCGCGGGGTCAGCCCGGGAGGCCCTCGCCGACGCGGCGGGAGACCGAGATCTGCTGGAGGTCGAGCATCCCCGGCGGATCGGCGAGGCCGGGGCCGCCGGAGTGCACCCACTCGGCGATCTCCTCGATCATGTCGTCGGCCAGCACCCAGCCCAGCCAGACCGGACGGCCGCCCGCCGCGCGGCCCTCGCTGGAGGGGCCGACCACCACGACGTTGGAGTGCGCGCAGGTGTCCAGGCACTTCACGGCGCGGACCCGGCCCGCGTCGCCGACCGCCGCGCGCAGCCGCTCGTACTGGCCGGTGTGGTCGACGCCCGGGTGCTTCTCCTGGGTGCCGCAGCAGCAGCCCCGGCAGACGGTGACGGTCACCGGGGACGCCGGACCGCGTCCGCCCTGCTTGCCGGTCCCGCCCTGCTTGCCGACCCGGTCGCGCTCGCGACGGCTCATGGTCTCCCCGCCCTCCTCGTTCCCCGGGCCCGCCGCCACGCCCGTGCGCGCGGCGGCCGCAGGCCGTTGCGGCCGACGATCACGGTGGAGCCCTCCTGCCCGGTGACGCCGGGCGGCAGGGGCAGCGTACCCGGCGGCTCCCGGCGGGCCACCTCGACGGACACCCACAACCGCCCCCGCCCCCCGCCTACGCCGTGGCCTCCGCCGCCGCGCGGCCGGCGGTGCGGCCGGAGAAGAGGCAGCCGCCCAGGAAGGTCCCCTCCAGGGAGCGGTAGCCGTGGACGCCGCCACCGCCGAAGCCGGCGGCCTCGCCCGCGGCGTAGACCCCGTCGAGGACGGAGCCGTCCGGCCGCAGCACCCGGCCGGCGAGGTCGGTGTGCAGGCCGCCGAGCGACGTGCGGGTGAGGATGCCGAGCCGGACGGCGATCAGCGGGGCGGCGTCCGGGTCGAGGATCCGGTGCGGCGCCGCGGTGCCGACCAGCCGGTCGCCGAGGTAGCGGCGGGCCTCGTGAACGGCCGTCACCTGGAGGTCCTTGGCGAAGGGGTTGGCGAGTTGGCCGTCCCGGGCCTCGACGACGCGGTGCAGCTCGGCGGCGTCGATCAGCCGCTCACGCGTCTTGGCGTTCATCGCGCGCGCGAGGTCCCGGAGGTTGCCCGCCACCACGAAGTCGGGCCCGTGGTCGAGGTGGGTCCGGACCGGGCCGGGTACGCCGGGCAGCAGGCGGGCGAGGACGCCGCGCAGGGAGCGCCCGGTGAGGTCGGGGTTCTGCTCGGAGCCGGAGAGGGTGAACTCCTTCTCGACGATCCTCCGGTTGAGCACGAACCAGCTGTGGTCGTACCCGGTGGTCCGGATGTGCTCCAGGGTGCCGAGGGTGTCGAAGCCGGGGAACAGCGGGACGGGCAGCCGGCGGCCGCGGGCGTCGAGCCGGAGCGAGGAGGGGCCGGGCAGGATCCGGATGCCGTGCCGGGCCCAGACCGGGTCCCGGTTGCGAATGCCCTCGGCGTGGTGCCACATCCGGTCGCCGTTGATCAGCCCGGCCCCGGCCTCGGCGGCGACGCCGAGCATCAGGCCGTCGACGTGGGCGGGCACGCCGGAGAGCAGCCGCTCGGGCGGGCTGCCGAGGCGGGCGGGCCAGGCCGCGCGGACGAGCTCGTGGTTGCCGCCGATGCCGCCGGAGGCGACGACCACGGCCTGCGCGCGCAGTTCGAACCGTCCGGCCACCTCGCGGGAGCTCGCCTCGCCGCGCGCCGCGTCGCTCGGGACGAGCACCTCGCCGGTGACGGTGTCGACGGTGCCGGCGTTCGCCGCCAGACCGGTGACGCGGTGCCGGAAGCGCAGCTCGACCGAGCCGCGCGCGGCGGCCGCGCGGACCCGGCGGACGAAGGGTTCGAGCAGGCCCGGGCCGGTGCCCCAGGTGAGGTGGAGGCGGGGGACGGAGTTGCCGGGGCCGTCGGCGAGCCGTCCGCCGCGTTCGGCCCAGCCGACGACGGGGAGGAACCGCACGCCCATCGCCCGCAGCCAGGCCCGCTTCTCCCCCGCGGCGAAGTCGACGTACGCCTCGGCCCAGCGGCGCGGCCAGGCGTCCTCGGGGCGGTCGAAGCCGGCGGTGCCGAGCCAGTCCCGCAGCGCGAGGGCGTGCGAGTCGCGGATCCGCAGGCGGCGCTGCTCGGGCGAGTCGACCAGGAACAGTCCGCCGAGGGACCAGTGCGCCTGGCCGCCGAACGAGGCCGCGGGCTCCTGGTCGAGCAGGATCACCTTCCGTCCGGCGTCGGCGAGTTCGGCGGTCGCGGCGAGGCCCGCGAGTCCGGCTCCGATGACGATGACGTCCGCGTCCAGGGTCATTCCGCTCCACCCCGTTTCGGAATTACCTTCGATACACCTTCGCCGTACCCTTCAACGCACCTTCGATACGCCTCGGAGCGAAATTCGGAATTCCCGCCGGAGTGTCTGCCGAAACCTCTGGGCAATTTTCGGAAATGTGTGCGCACGGCATGGACGGCGGCGAAACCTGACAGTAACTTACCTGTCAGTAGTAGCTGTGGCCCGGCTCGTACGACCCCCACCCACCCGTTTCTCTCCCCCAGGAGGAACCGTGCTCCGCCGTGCCCGGAATTCCCTGCTGCTCGCCTCCGCCGCGCTGGGCGCCGCGCTCGCGATGACCGCCACGAGCGCCCAGGCCGCCACGCCCGCCCCCCACCGCTTCGTGGCGCTCGGCGACTCCTACGCGGCCGGCGCGGGCGTTCCGAACCAGTCGGCCGGTCTGTGCCTGCGCTCCGACCGCAACTACGGCCACCTGGTCGCCGCCGCCCTGAACGCCGGCACCTACCGCGACGTCACCTGCGCCGCCGCCAAGGTCAAGTCGATCACCCAGGCCCAGTACGACGCCTTCCTCCGCGTCAACGACCCGCAGATCGACGCGGTGACCTCGGACACCGACCTCATCACCCTGGGGATCGGCGGCAACGACCTCGGCGACAGCGACATCGGGATCGGCGACGTGATCGCCGCCTGCATCGCGGGCGCCGTGGTCAACCCGCTCGGCACCCCCTGCACGGACCTCTACCACCACGGGTACTGGGACTGGTCCAGCTGGTCCTGGCAGTACGGCGACGACGACCTGGCCGACCGGATCGACGGGACCGCCCCGCGCCTCGCGGACACCCTGAAGCGGCTGCGCGCCAAGGCCCCGAACGCCCGGATCCTGCTGGTCGGCTACCCCTCGGTGCTGCCCGCCGACGGCGCGTCCTGCGTACTGCGCCAGCCGATCGCGCCGCGCGACATCCCGTACCTGCACGCTGTGCTCGGCCGGCTGAACGCGATGCTGAAGTCCACCGCCGAGGCCAACGGCGCCACCTACGTGGACACCGCCACGCCGACCCGGGGGCACGACGTCTGCGCGGACGACCGCTGGATCGAGGGCGCGCTGCCCGGCTCCCCGGCCGTCCCCTTCCACCCGAACGCCACCGGCCAGCGGGTCATGGCCGACGCCGTCCTCCGGACCCTGCGGCAGTAGGAGCGCGCGGGAACGAACCCGAAAGCCCCGAGGGGGCGGTGACCGGACCCCGGTCACCGCCCCCTCAGTCATTCAGCTTCACGGCCTGATGCGGACCAGCTGCGGGTCGTGGTCGCTCGCCTGCTGGGCGAACTCGGCGTTGATGTGCACCACGTCGTACTTGGCGTACCCGACCTCCGGGCTGACCAGGATGTGGTCCAGCACCTGCGAGTTGCCCTGGTAGACGTACGAGTACTGCTCCTTCTCCGGCAGCTCGTCCACCAGGTCGCGCAGCACGCCGTCCTTGGTGAGCGCGGTCAGCGCGGGCGAGAACTGGTAGTCGTTGAAGTCGCCGACCGAGACCACCTTGGCCTCCTTGTCGGCGGCCAGCAGCTTGGCGACGAAGGCCTGCTCCACGGTGGCCTGGGCGGTCCGCTGCACCTCGGAGGAGCGGGCCGGGGCCTGGAAGCGGCTGTCGATGCCCTGGTCGCCGCCCTTGCTGTTGAAGTGGTTGGCGATGACGAAGACCTTCTTGCCGCGGAAGGAGAACTGGCCGATCAGCGGCTTGCGGCTGTTGGTCCACGCCGCGTCGGCGGGGGAGATCCGGCCGGGCGAGGCGGTCAGCGAGGCGGCGGAGCCGGTGCCGGCCACGTCCACGGCGGTGGTGGCGGTGCCGCCGGGGATGTCGGTGAAGGAGACCCGCTGCGGGTTGAACAGGAAGACCTGGCGGATGTTGCCGCCGGGCTCGCCGCCGTCCTTGCCGTCCTCCGGGGCGATCGAGCGCCAGTCGTACGCCGGGCCGCCGGCCGCCTTGATCGCGGCGATGAACTTGGCGACGGTCTGGCTCGCGTCCACCGTGCCGTCGCTCTTGGCGCCGTTGTTGTCCTGGATCTCCTCCAGGGCGACGATGTCGGGCGAGCGCAGGTGGGTGACGACACCGGTGGCCAGCTCGGCGAACTTGGCGTCCGGGTTGGTGGCGGCCAGGTTCTCCACGTTGTAGGTGGCGACGGTGAGTTCGCGCTCGCCGGCCGGGGCGGTGACCTCGCGCTCCAGGTGGTTGTCCTGGAGCGCGCCGAGGGTGCCGGCGACCAGGGTGTAGCCGCCGAACTGGTTGTAGTCCAGCGGGCCGCTGGTGGTACCGGTCAGCACGTCGCCCACGTTGGCGACCGGGAACGGCCGTTGGGAGACCGGGGCCTGCTGCTGCACCATCAGCCGGCCGACGTTCGGCTCGGCGTAGGACTCGTAGAGCACGCCGCCGCGCTTGCTCTTCTGGTCCTGCTTGTCGGCGGCGACCCACAACTCGTTGTACTTGTCGGTGGCCTGGATCACCCGCACGTCGCGGACCTCGACGAGCATGCCCTCCAGCGACTCGTAGAAGTCGAGGGTGTACTTCTCCGGGTCCAGGGTGACGCCGTTGATCGTGCCGTCGGCGCCGGCCGCCGGGCTGTAGGTGCCGGGGATGTTGCGGGTGTCGACGACCACCGGGGCCGGCAGCGGGTTGCCGGAGGAGACCACGGTGACGGCCGGGTTGGTCAGCTGGGTGAGCGACTGCGAGCCGCCGTTGTAGTTCGGGTAGTACTCCGTCACCTTGCCGGTGACCAGCACCGCGTCGCCGACCTTGACGGTCGGGTTGGCGGAGCCGGTGTAGACGAAGACGCCCTCGCTGGTGGCCGGGTCGGCGTCCGGGTTCGGGTCCTGGATCCAGAAGCCCTTGGAGCCGTACGCGCGCACGCCGGTGACGACGCCGGGCACGCCGGCGACGGTCTTGCCGGTGCGGTCCGACAGGCGGGTGCGGCCCTGGATGTCGTGGATCCGGACGGCGCCCGGCTCGGTCGGGGTGGTCGGGGTGGAGCCCTCGGCGACCTCGCCCCGGCTGTTGGTCGGGGTCGGGGCGCCGGCCGCGAGGTCGGCCGCGTTGTCGTCGGTGTCCGGCAGGCCGGCCTTGCGGGCCACCGAGGCGGTGTTGGAGGCGCCGGCCACCGCGGCGGAGCCCTCGTGGACCACGGCGGTGCCGAAGCCGACCAGGTCGCGCACCCGCGGGTCGGCGGCGCAGTCGGCGGCGGTCTTGCAGGTCAGCGGGTCGACGCCGCGGACGAGCGCGACGGTGCCGCTGGTGCCGGAGAGCGCGAGCGAGCCGGTCGCGTCCGGGGTGGGCAGCTCGACGGTGCCCGCCGCGCCGGCCGCCTCGGCGACCAGGTAGCGCCCGCCGGGGGCGATCGCACCGGTCAGCGGGGTGACGCCCCACTGGGAGGCGGGGCCGGGCGCGCCGGATATGTACTGGAGGCTCCAGCCGTCCAGGCCGAAGGCCGCGCCGCCCTTGTTGGCCAGCTCGACGAAGTCGTTCTTCAGGGTGGCGCCCGAGTTGCCGCCACCGCCGTAGACCTCGGCGATCAGCGCGTCGGCGGACGGCGCGGCCACGGCGGCCGGCAGCGGGGCCAGCACCAGGGAGGCGGCCAGGCCGGCCGGGAGGATCGCCGCGCGCAGCAGGGCGCGGCGCGAGCGCGGACGGGGAGCGATGGGCGTGGTCACCTGAAGGGGACTCCTAGCTCTGCTGAGTGGGGGTGGGTCAGCCGGGCGCGGCCGGCGCAGCGCGCGCTGCCCCGCTACCCGCGTAGAAAACCGCGTGGAAGCCGGGAACCGCCCCCCGCGGCGCGCCCAAAGATACGCGCGTAGAAAATGACCGGACAAGAGCCTGGAAGTGAACTTCTCCACTTTTCCCTTACAGCGACGATGACGATGACGACAGCGACGACTGCAGCGGCAATGACAGTGACGAAGCGTTACCCCGAAGCCGTGACCCCGGCTACAGCCAGCCGCGCTGGGCCGCCTTGAGGCCCGCCTCGAAGCGGCTCGCCGCCTCCAGACGCTCCATCAGCGCCGCCATCTGCCGGCGCACCGTCCGCACCGAGACGCCCAGCCGCTTGGCCGCCGCGTCGTCGGTCAGCCCGGTGGACAGCAGCCGCAGCAGTTCGCGCTCGCCGGGGCTGAGGCCGGTGGCGACGTCCTCGGCGCGCGGGTCCCCGCCGAGCGGGACGGCGGTCTCCCAGGTCTGCTCGAACAGCGCGACCAGCGAGGCGACGATGCCCGGCTCCTCCGTGCAGAGGGCGCCCGCCCGGGTGTTCTCCGGGTCGATCGGCACCACGGCTGTGGTGCGGTCGAAGACCAGCATCCGCGGCGGCAGCACCGGGGCGGTGCGCACCCGGCCGCCCAGACCGGTCATCCACTGGGTGTAGGCGAAGGTCTCCGGGTCGTTGCGGACGCTGTCCTGGTAGATGGTGCGCAGGCTGACGCCGCGTCGCAGGGCGTCCTCGTCGAGCGGGCGGGAGGCGGCCAGGCTGGCGGCGGACTGCGCGCCGCCGGGCATCACGCCCAGGCACTCGCCGGTCAGCCGGGCGGTCAGCGTCTCCAGCTTGGCCTGGATCGCGTCGAGGCCGACCAGCCGCTCGCCGCCGTCCACCAGGGTGGCCGAGCGGAGCGTGGCGTACTCCGCGACGGCGCGCGCCACGGCGGCCTTGGAGACGGCCAACTCCTGTTGCCTACGGGCGAGTTCCTCCTCCTGCCGACGCAGCAGCAGCTCCAGGCCGCGCTCCGGGCTGACCGGCCAGAGCGCGCCCGGGCGCTCCCGGGAGGCCCGCAGCAGGGTCAGGTCGGCAAGCCGGTCGAGAGCGGCCCGGACGACGGGCTCGGGGAGGTGGATCCGTTCACAGAGTTCGGCCACTCCCCCCTCCGGATCCGCGAGCATCTCGCGGTACACGGCTTCCGCAGTGGCGTCCAGTCCCAGCAGTTCCAGCACGTCAACGACCCCTGATCGTCACGACATCGCTTCTCGCGATTGATTTCCGTCCGGTCCGCCGGACCCCGATCCTTCCTCCGGCGCTCCCGCCGCCACAAGGCGTGATCCGGTCACCCGAGTAGAACCGGACCATCCGGTCTGTTTTGCGGAGGGTTGTACGGAGGGCTCCGCGGGGGTCCGCGGCGGGCTCCGCGAAGGGTTCCGTACGGCCCGGCGCCGGCCCGGGTTGTCACCGAAGGGTTGCAGCATCCTGCCTGGCCGGATGCTGCCCGCCGAACTCCCTCCCGTCGCGGACCCGCCGCCGGAAGGATGCAACTGCGCGCAACACACCGACACCACCGCCCTGAACCACCGTGCTCAGAACAGGAACCGCCGTGCCGAAGCCCGTCCGCCTGCTCGCCGCCACCGCTCTCGCACTCTCCCTCGCCACCGCCGCCGCCCCCGCCTTCACCGCCGCGCAGGCCGCTCCGGCCGCCGTCACCCGCGCCGCGACCGCCCCCGCCGACGGGCAGGGCTTCGACTGGGACGGGCCGGGCGCGCGGACCATCGGCTGGGACGGCCCGGGCCCCGGGACCATCGGCTGGGACACCATCCAGGCCGACGGGCCGGGCATCGGCCGGGACTGACCGTTCGGTGTTCGCCATCCATCTGACTCTCCTGGACGTCTCGACCGCGCCGACGGGCGAGGCCGGACCCGCCGACGTCCAGGGCGCCCTGTGGGCGTGCGCGGTTCCGGGCGACGGCCTGGAACACGTGCGCGCCTGTGCTCTCCCGGAGGGCGTCGGCCTGGTGCTGTACGTCCGCGCGCCCGACCGGGAGGCGGCCGAGCTGAGGGCGTACGCCCTGCTCGACCGGGCACTGGCGGAGGGCCCCGCGCGCCGCTTCGCGGTGGCGGCTCCACCGTAGGCCGCAGGGCCCTCCGCCGAACCCTTCTCTGATCTTCCGTCCGCTTTTCGGACGGTTGCCTTCTCTCGCAAATTTGGCCGATTCATGCCCATGGCCATGACCATTCTTTACTGACATGCCCATGCCCATTGGCGTGCCCTCGTGCGGTCCCGATCTCCCCGGGCCCGCCGCGGCCCCGCCGTGCGCAGACGCGCGTCGCCGTCGAACCCCCCTCATCACAGATCGCCGAATCACAGATCGTCGAACAGATCGCCGAGGAGCTCCATGTCACAGCCGACCGGCACACCACCCCGGCACCGCGCCGGGGACACCGTGCCAGCCGCCCCCGCAGCACGCCGCCGCAACGGCGTGCTGCGCAACACCGCGGTCGCACTCGCCGTGGTACTCGCCGCCGAGGCCGCCGCCGTCATCATGACGACCGGCCAGGCCGTCGCCGTCACCCCGGAGGCCCCCGCCCCCAAGCCCGCCAAGGCGCTCGGCCCGGCCGAGGCCAAGGACATCGCCACCGCCCACCTCAAGGCCCGGCTGGAGAACCGCCGGATCGAGGTGACCGACGAGCGCGGCGAGGCCACCACCACCTGGATCAACCCGGACGGCACCACCACGCTGGACCTCGCCTCCGGACCGGTCCGCTTCAAGGACAAGGACGGCCGGCTCCAGCCGATCGACGTGAACCTGGCCCAGCAGGCCGACGGCTCCGTCAAGGCCAAGGGCCACCCGCTCGGCCTCTCGCTGGCCGGCGCCACCCCGCCCGTCGCCGCGTCCAAGTTCAAGGCGGCCGGCGCCCCGGCCGGCGACCAGCAGGCCCCGGCCGTCCCCCTGGTCTCGCTGGACAACGGCAGCGGCACCAGCATGTCGCTGTCCTGGCGCGGCACCCTGCCGGCCCCCGTCGTCGACGGCACCAAGGCCCGGTACGAGAACGCGCTCACCGCGACCGACCTGATCATCGAGTCCACCCGGACCGGCTTCGAGCAGTTCCTGGAGCTCAAGAACCGCAGCGCGGTCGGCGCCAACGGCACGGTCACCATGACCCTGGACGCGGCCGGCCTCCAGGCCCGCCACAACGCGGACAACTCGGTCTCCTTCCTCGACCCGAACACCGGCGAGGAGAAGGGCCAGCTGCCCGCCCCGGTGATGTGGGACGCGCAGGTCGACGAGCGCAGCGGCGACCACACCCGCACCGCCCCGGTCGGCCTCAAGGTCACCCAGAACGGCAACGCCGTCGACCTCACGCTCACCCCGGACGCGGCGTTCCTCAACGACCCGAAGACCACGTACCCGGTCACCATCGACCCGGCGGTCAACATCGGCGTCGGCTTCGACACCTTCGTCCAGCAGGGCTACGGCACCGACGTCTCCTCGCAGACCGAGCTGAAGCTGGGCAACAACGGCTCCGGCCAGATCGCCCGCTCCTTCCTGCAGTTCCCGATGGCCAAGATCAGCGGGAAGCAGATCACCAGCAGCAAGCTCAACCTGTGGAACTTCCACAGCTGGTCCTGCACCGCGAAGGGCTGGGAGGTCTGGGACACCGGCAGCGCCGGCACCAGCACCCGCTGGACGGCGCAGCCGAACTGGAACCGCAAGTGGGCCACGTCCACGTCGACCAAGGGCTTCTCCAGCTCCTGCAACGACGGCTGGGTCAACCAGGACATCACCTCGCTGATCCAGGCCTGGGCCGGCAACGGCAACGCCAACAACACCCTGGGCATCCGGGCCAGCGACGAGAGCGACCCGCTCGGCTGGAAGAAGTTCAACTCCGGCAACGCGTCCGCCAACACGCCGTACCTGTCGGTGACCTACAACACCCCGCCGGCCGTCTCCACCCTGCTGGCCCCGGCCGACGGCGCGCTCACCGGCGACGCCACCCCGACGCTGTCCGCCAAGGCGACCGACCCCGACGGCGGCAACGTCCTGCTGGACTTCGAGGTCTGGGCGTCCAACGGCACCGCCGCGCTGCAGTCCGGCCGCACCGCCTACGCGGCCTCCGGCTCCACCTTCACCTGGACCCCGGGCACCGCGCTGCCGGCCGGCGGCTACAAGTGGCGCTCCCGCTCCTGGGACGGCACCGCCAACAGCGCCTGGTCCGCGTTCCGCACCTTCACCGTGGACGCCACCGCGCCCGGCACCACCACGATCGCCTCCGGCGACTTCCCGGCCGGCCAGTGGGCCGGCGCCCCGGACGCCAACGGCGACTACAGCGGCAACTTCACCTTCACCCCGCCGACCGGCGACGTGAAGGACGTCCAGTACAAGCTGGACGGCGGCGCCTGGGTCACCGCGGCCACCACCGGCGCGCCGGTCACCGCCAAGCTCACCTTCAAGGCGGGCGCCCACACCGTCACCGCGCACACCCGGGACGCCGCGGGCAACGTCTCCGCGGACAAGACGTACACCTTCTACGCCGGCAAGGGCTCCGCCCTGATCGCCCCCGGCGCGGGCGAGCGCCCGGCCCGCCGCACCTCGCTGCAGGCCGAGGGCAACAGCACCTACACCGGGGTGCGCTACCAGTACCGCCGCGGTGAGACGGACGCCTGGAAGGACGTCCCGGTCGCCAACGTCAGCACCACCGGCGGCCAGCCGGTGACCGCCTGGCCGTACGCCGCCCCCGGCGGCAAGCCGGCCGCGCTGACCTGGAACATCACCGACACCCTGGCCGAGAACGGCCCGGTGGACGTCCGCGCGGTCTTCACCGACGGCACCGCCACCGACGCCACCGAGCCGAACACCGTCACGGTGGACCGCAACGCCGGCACCGCCCCGGAGACCAAGGTCGGCCCGGGCGAGGTGAACACCCTCACCGGTGACCTCGGCCTGTCCGCGACCGACGCCGAGGCCTTCGGCCTGAACGCCGAGCGCTCCTTCTCCTCCCGCCGGCCCACCAACGGCGCGGCCCAGGAGGGCCAGGCGGCGATCTTCGGCCCGCAGTGGAGCTCCGGCACCACCGCCGAGCTCACCGACGCCGACTACTCCTACGTCCGCCAGACCTCGGCGACCTCCCTCTCGGTGGTCTCCGCGGACGGCTCCGAGGTCGGTTTCACCGCCACCGGCGCGGGCGGCTGGAAGCCCGAGCCCGGCGCCGAGAACCTCACCCTGGCCGGCGGCTTCACCGGGGCCTTCACCCTGAAGGACACCGAGGGCACCACGGTCACCTTCGCCAAGGTCGACCCGGCCGCCACCACCTGGCAGGCCTCCGGCTCCTCGCTGCCCAGCGACAACTCCACCACCTCGGTGGTCTCGGAGAAGGTCGTCACCGGCGGCAAGACCCTGGCCCGCCCGAAGTACGTGGTCGCGCCCACCTCGGCGACCGCCTCCGCCAACTGCGCCGCCGTGCCGTCCACGGCCGGCTGCCGGGTGCTGGAGTACGTCTACGCCGACGCCACCACCGCCACCGGCTCCGCCCTCGGCGACGTGACCGGCCAGGTGAAGCAGATCCGCCTCTGGTCCACCGACCCGGGCGCCTCCACCGCCACCCCCGTCGTCGTCTCGCAGTACGCGTACGACGACCAGGGCCGGCTGCGCGAGGTCTGGGACCCGCGGATCAGCCCGGCGCTGAAGACCGCGTACGGCTACGACGCGGCCGGCCGGGTCACCGCGGTGACCGAGCCCGGCGAACTGCCGTGGACCCTGGAGTACGGCAAGGCCGGCAACGCCGCCACCGCCGGCGAGGGCATGCTGCTCGCGGCCTCCCGGCCCACCCTCAAGCAGGGCAGCAAGGACGTCACCGACGGCACCGCGACCACCTCGGTGGTCTACGACGTCCCGCTGAGCGGCGCCAACGCGCCGTACCCGCTGGCGCCGTCCGACGTCGCGGCCTGGGGCCAGACCGACGCCCCGACCGACGCCACCGCCGTGCTGCCGCCCGACGCCGTCCCGTCGACCCACGACGGCAAGGCGCTCGGCACCGCCGCGTACAACCGCGCCTCGGTGACGTACACCAACGCCTCCGGCCGCGAGGTCAACACCGCCACCCCCGGCGGCGGCATCACCACCACCGAGTACAACGCCTTCGGCAGCCCGGTGCGGACCCTCTCCGCGGAGAACCGCGTCCTCGCCCTGGCCACCACCGGTGACGGCCTGAACAAGCTGCGCGCCCTCGGCATCGCCGGCCGCTCCACGGCCGACCGCGCCCAGGTGCTCTCCTCGACCTCGGTCTTCTCGGCCGACGGCAAGCGGCTGGTCGAGCAGTACGACCCGCTGCAGCTGGTCACCCTGGAGCACGACCTGGCCGCCTCCGGCACCTCCCCGGCGCTCACCGCCGGCGCCGAGGTCGCGGCCCGCGCCCACACCGTGAGCGGCTACGACGAGGGCCGCCCGGCGACCGCCGCGGTCAGCGACAAGGCCACCTCGGTGACGATCGGCGCCCGGATCGACGGCTACGCCGCCGACGCCGACCCCCGTAAGACCGCCACCGGCTACGACTGGGCCCAGGGCCTGCCCACCCAGTCGGTCCAGGACCCGGCCGGCCTGAAGATCACCACCGCCACCGGCTACGACGCCAGCGGCCGGGTGACCTCGCAGACCCGCCCGAACTCCAACGGCTCCGACGCGGCCACCACGGTGACCTCGTACTACGGCCCGAACGGCACCGGCGCCTGCGCCGGCCACCCGGAGTGGGCCGACCTGGTCTGCTCGATCGCCCCGGCCGCGCAGGTCACCGGCGGCGGCGGCAACCCGCTCCAGCTGCCGACGAAGACCTTCCAGTACGACCGCTGGGGCAACACCTCGGTGCTCACCGAGACCGCCAACGGCGTCACCCGCACCACCACCCGCAGCTACGACGCCGCCGGCCGTCCGCTGAAGGTGTCGGTCACCGGCGGCACCGGCACCGCGGTCGCCGACACCGTGTTCGGCTACGACCCGGCCACCGGTGAGCTCGCCACCATCAACAACGGCAAGGCCACCATCACCCAGGGCTACGACAAGCTCGGCCGCCAGGTCTCCTACGACGACGGCGCCGGCAGCGTCACCACCACCGAGTACGACAAGCTCGACCGGGCGGTGAAGAAGTCCGACTCGGTGCCGTCCACCGTCACCTACGGCTACGACACCGCCAAGGACCCGCGCGGCCTGCCCACCACGCTGACCGACTCGGTCGCGGGCACCTTCGCCACCTCCTACGACGTCGAGGGCCGGCTGGTCACCCAGACCATGCCCGGCGGCAACACCCTGACGAACAGCTACGACAGCCGGGGCATCCAGACCGGCAAGACCTACACCAACCAGGCGGGCACCGTCCTGCTGGCCGACAACGCCGCCTACACCGTGCACGGCCAGCAGGCCGGCCGCACCCAGTCGGACGGCAACAGCACCACCAGCGCCTACACCTACGACGCCACCGGCCGCCTGACCAAGGCCGCCGACAGCACCGGCCTGGCCTGCGCCACCCGGACGTACGCGTTCGACAAGAGCAGCAACCGGACCAACCGCACCAGCGTCACCGACGACTGCGACCCGGCCACCGCAGACGTCGTCACCAAGGCCGAGAACCACGGCTACGACACCGCCGACCGCCTCACCGACGCCGGCTACGTCTACGACGCCTACGGCCGCACCACCGCCCTGCCGAAGGGCACCCAGCTCGGCTACTACACCAACGACCTGGTCCGCACCGAGACCCTCGGCGACACCCGCAAGACCTGGGACCTGGACGCCTCCGGCCGCCTCGCGGTGAGCACCACGGAGACCAAGGGCACCGACGGCACCTGGACCGTCACCGCCCAGGACACCAAGCACTTCGACGCCGGCGTCGACAGCCCGTCCTGGTCCAAGGACGCGGCCGGCAAGCTCACCCGCAACGTCCTGGACCTGACCGGCCAGCTCACGGCCGCCACCGGCACCGACGGCGGCGCGATCCTGCTGCTGACCAACCTGCACGGTGACGTCTCGGTCCAGATGTCCCCCGACGGCACCCAGGACCTCGCCGTCTACCACTACGACGAGTACGGCAACGTCGTCGACGCCACCGGCTCGACCGAGTACGGCTGGCTCGGCGGGGCGCAGCGCGCGGGCGACAGCCTCTCCGGCCTCACCCTGATGGGCGTCCGCCTGTACGACCCGACCACCGGCCGGTTCCTGCAGACCGACCCGGTGCTGGAGGGCTCGCCGAACGCCTACGGCTACCCGGTCGACCCGATCACCATGGACGACCTGACGGGCCTGTCCTGGCGGAAGAAGTGGGTCGCCTACTTCAGCCGCGCCGAGGGCAACACCATCGGCACCCTGCTCTACATCTCCGGCAAGATCAGCCAGGGCATCTCGAAGGTCCTGCGGAAGCTCCCGCACATCGCCGCCCGGGCCGCCGGCTACGTCCTGTGGGCGCTGTCGTACCTGATGAAGAGGATCGGCAAGCAGTTCCTCAAGGCCGCCAACAAGCGGGGCAGCCACGGGGTCCGCTTCACCTTCGGGATCTGGAAGTCCAGCCACCGCTGGGTGCCGGACCGCCCGATCTACCGGGTGGCGCCGCGGTACTGAGCCGCTGCTCCACTGAACTGATGCGGGACAGGTGAGGCCGGGCCCCGGGGGCGTACCCCCGGGGCCCGGCCGCTTTCCGTTCCCCGCTCGGCCTTCCTGTCAGTCCGCGGCCTTCTCGGCCGCCGCGGCGGTGAGCCCGGCGGACCACTTCTCCTCGACGTTGCCGAACTTCCAGTAGGCGATCGCCGCCGCCCAGGTCAGCAGGAAGAGGCCGACGATGGCGTAGCCGACGAAGTCGAGGTCCAGCCCGCCGATCCAGGCGACCGGGCCGCTGGTGACGTCCAGCTTCTCGCCGAGCAGCCCGATCAGCTCGATCGAGCCGATGACCAGGGCGACCAGCACCGAGAGGCCGGTGACGGTCAGGTTGTAGTAGATCTTCCGGACCGGCTTGGAGAAGGCCCACTCGTAGGCGAAGTTCATGAACGAGCCGTCGATGGTGTCCAGCAGGCTCATGCCTGCGGCGAACAGGACCGGCAGCACCAGCAGCGCGTACCAGGGCAGCTGGAACGCCGCCGCGCCGCCGGCCAGCACCAGCAGCGACACCTCGGTGGCGGTGTCGAAGCCCAGACCGAACAGCAGGCCGACCGGGTACATGTGCCAGGGCTTGGTGACGGCCCTGGTCACCCGGCCGAGGATGCGGTTCATCAGACCGCGCTTCTCCAGCTGCGCCTCCAGCTCGGCCTCGTCGTACTCGCCCTCGCGCATCCGGCGGAAGACCTTGAGGATGCCGTTGAACGCGCCCAGGTTGATCAGGCCGAGCGCGAGCAGGAAGGTGCCGGAGACGGTGACGCCGATCAGGCCGGTCGTCTCGTGCAGGGTGGAGCCGTCCTCCTCGACCTGGCCGGCCAGCGAGCGGATCCCGAGGGCGAGCAGGGCGCAGAGGCCGAAGACGATGGACGAGTGCCCCAGCGAGAACCAGAAGCCGACCGAGAGCGGCCGCTTGCCCTGGCCCATCAGCTTGCGGGTGGTGTTGTCGATGGCGGCGATGTGGTCGGCGTCGAAGGCGTGCCGCATGCCGAGCGTGTACGCGGTGAGCCCCATACCGGCGCCGAAGGCCTGGCCGCCGACCTCGTAGTGCTCGGGCGCGACGAGCGCGAGCAGGGTGAACCAGCCGATCACGTGCAGCGCGAGGATGAAGCCGCCCATGCCTGCCAGGCGGATCCACTCCTCACGGGTGAGCCGGTCGCGCCAGCGGGGGGCGGTCATCGGGGGTCCTTTCGTGCAGCCGTCGGGGCTCCGGGGCGCCGGAGCTGGGCCATCTTTCCCCTTGGCCGTTATTAGTTGCAAGTCATGCGCAATTACGACCTGGTCACCGGGGACGGAGGGGTGAGGGGAGAAACGGTGACGGAAATAGTCATGCACCGTACAAGTGACCGTAACCCCGGACGCCTGGCCAACGCCGTTCTACGCGCGGATACTTATCTGCCGCAGCCCCCAACCCCACCTGGAGGTACGGCACATGACGCGTATTCGAACGGCCGCCGCGCTCGCCGCGTCCGCCCTGCTCGCCGCAGGTCTGACCACGTTCACCGCCCCCGCCCCGGCCTCCGCCGCGACCACGGCGCTCCCCCACCGCGTCCTGTTCGACAGCAGCAAGGGCGAGACCGCCGGCAACGCCGACTGGATCATCTCCACCGCCCAGCCCGACCCGCGCGTCCAGAACGCCAACCCCACCACCGAGAAGAGCTGGACCGGCGCGCTCTCCGCCTGGGGCGTCGCCCTTCAGAAGACCGGCCAGTACAGCCTCAAGACCCTCCCGGCCGGCTCCACCATCAGCTACGGCACCGGCGCCGCGCTCGACCTGGCCAACTTCGACACCTTCGTGATCCCCGAGCCGAACATCCGGTTCTCGGCGGCGGAGAAGTCGGCGATCATCCGCTTCGTGCAGGCCGGCGGCGGACTCTTCCTGATCTCCGACCACGACCGGAGCGACCGCAACAACGACGGCTGGGACTCCCCGGCGATCATCAACGACCTGTTCACCAACAACGGCGTGGACAACGACGACCCGTTCGGCTTCTCGGTGGACGTCAAGAACATCTCCACCGACAACCCGCGCGCCGTCAACGACGCCGCCGACCCGGTGCTGCACGGCGCCTTCGGCACCGTCACCGGCTCGATCCTGCGCTCCGGCACCACCTTCACCCTCAAGCCCGCCGACAACCCGGCGGTCAAGGGCATCGTCTACCGCACCGGATCCTCCGGGAACACCGGCGCCTTCTTCGTCACCAGCGGCTACGGCGCGGGCCGGGTCGCCGCCTGGGGCGACAGCTCCCCCGCCGACGACGGCACCGGGCAGCCGAGCAACAACCTGTTCAACGGCTGGAACGACCCGGCCGGCACCAACGCCGCCCTCGCCCTCAACGCCACCGCCTGGCTGAGCAAGGCCTGAGCACCGGTCTGCGACCGCTTCCCTCCCGCGCGCCCGGCCCACCCGCCGGGCGCGCGGCCGTTTCCTCCCCTACTGTCGGAATGATCCGCACCGACCGGGACCCGATGGGAGCGGCCATGCCCTCGTACCCCTACCGCACCACCCGCGAGGATCTGCGCGTCCCCCTCCCCGACGGCACCGAGCTCTTCGCCCGCCTCTGGCGCCCGGTGACCGAGGAGCCCGTCCCCGTCGTCCTGGAGTACTCCACCGGCCGGCTCACCGACTGGACCGCCATCGAGGACGCCCGCCGCCACCCCTGGTTCGCCGGCCACGGCCACGCCGCCCTCCGAGTCGACGCCCGCGGCCACGGCAACTCCGGCGGCCTCCCGCCCACCGCCTCCTCCGCGGACCTCACCGCCGACGGGGCCGCGCTGGCCCGATGGCTCGCCGACCGGCCCTGGTGCAACGGCCGGATCGGCCTGCTCGGCACCGGCGCGGCGGGCGCCCTCGCCCTGCGGATCGCCGCCCACGCCCCCGGCACCGTGCGCACCGTCGTCACCGTCTGCCCCGACGGCCCGCACCGCCTCGGCGGCGCCGTCCTCGCCGCCGACGGCCACACCCGCTCCACCGCCCGGCTCGCCGACGCCGCCCGCCCACCGGACCCGCAGTACGTCGGCGACGACTGGCGGAGGCTGTGGCTGGCCCGGCTCGACGCCCTGGAGCCGCCGCTCGCCGACTGGCTGGCCGCCCCGCCGGACCCCGCACCGGCCGCCGCCGTCCCCACCCTCGCCGCCGCCGGCTGGAGCGACCCGTCCGCCGCCACCGTCCTCGCCCTCGCCGGACAGTCCACCGCCGACACCCCCGTCCGCGCCGTCCTCGGCCCCTGGCCGCACGGACTCCCCGACGAACTCCTCCCCGAGGCCCTGCGCTGGTACGACCACTGGCTGCGCGACATCGACACCGGCGCGCTCGCCACCCCCGCCCTGCGCAGTTGGCTCGCCACCCGCTGGGCCGCCGACGACCCGTGGCCCTCCCCCACCGTCCACCAGCTCCCCTACGGCCTCGACGGCCAGCTGAGCACCGCCGGCACCGCCTCCGAGGACCGCTGGGTGCACGTCCGCTCCCCGCAGCACACCGGCCTCAACGCCGGCGCCCACCTCCCGCTCGGCCGCCCCGCCGACCAGCCGCCCGACCAGCGCGAGGAGGACGGCCGCTCGGTCTGCTTCGACTCCCGGCCGCTGCCCGAGCCCCTGGAACTCCACGGCGCCCCGGCCCTGACCGTGCGCCCCCACCCGGACAGCGGCCCCGCGCTGATCGCCGCCCGGCTCTGCGACGTCGCCCCCGACGGCACCTCGACCCTGCTCAGCCGCGGTTTCCACACCCTCCCGGCGGCCCCTGACACGCCCTTCGACCTCACCCTGGCGCTGACCCCCGTCGGGGCCACCGTCCCGCCCGGCCACCGCCTGCGGCTCGCCCTCTCCTCCGCCTACTGGCCCTGGCTGTGGCCCGACGCCGACCCCACCGGCTTCGCCGTCGACCCCTCCCGCTCCACCCTCACCCTCCCCGTCCGCCTCCCCGCCGCCGACGCCCCGGCCGGCCCCGAGGCCCCCTCCTTCCGCTCCCCCACCCTCCCGCTGCCGCCCCCGCTGCACTTCACCGAACCGCTCACCGCCCGCCCCGAACGGGTCACCGTCCACGACATCGGCCGCCGCGAGTGGCGCACCGAACTCTCCCCCGCCACCGACGGCACCCGCACCCACCCCGACGGCCTGGTCCGCGCCGAGCAGACCGTCACCGCCTACCGCGTCCTCACCGCCACCCCGCTCAGCGCCCAGGCCCGCACCGACCGCACCGTCCGCCTCGAACGCCCCGCCATCGGCTGGGACACCGCCGTCCACACCCGCACCGAACTCCGCTGCGACGGCACCCACCTCCTCGCCCACACCAGCCTCCGGGCGGAGGAGGCCGGCAACGTCGTCTTCAGCAGGGAGTGGCACCACCGCATCCCGCGCGACGAGGCCTGAGGGGTCCCGGAGTTGGCTGGTCGTCAGGGTGCCGGTTCGGCGACCTCCTGGGTACCGATCACCGCGAGCAGGTCGAGCAGGCCGGAACTGTCCGTACCGGCCGCGGGAGTGAACCACAGCAGGCGCTGCCGGCCGTCCTCGCTGAACAGGTTGAGGCAGTTGACCTCGATCAGGCCGAGCACGGGGTGGTCGAGGCGCTTGCGGTCGTCCCGCCGGAACGCGACGTCGTGGTCGGCCCAGAGCGCGGCGAACTCCGCGGAGGTGCCGAGCAGCGCCCGGATCATCGAGGTGGCCTCGGTGTCCTTCGCGTCCCGGCGCGCGGCGGCGGCCCGCAGATCCGCGACGAAGGCGCGGGACTGGGCCTCGTGGTCGGACGCGGGGTAGAGGCGTCGGGCGTCGGGCTCCGTGAACCACCGGTGGACGAAGCTGGCCCGGGGCCCCCGGAAGCCGGAGTGGTCCCCGAGCAGGGCCACGGCGACCGGGTTCTGCACCAGGGTGACGTGCAGATCGGTGATGACCAGCGCCGGTGTCGACACCAGCCGGTCGAGGAGGTCGAGCATGCCGGGGTGCACGTGCGAGGCCGCTCCCCCCTGCACCGGCACCGGGCGGCCCGCCAGGTGGAACAGGTAGGCGCGTTCGTCGGCGCTCAGCCGCAGGGCCCTCGCCAGCGCGGCGATCATCTGCTCGGACGGCTGGGAGCCGGCTCCGCGTTCGAGCTCGTTGTAGTAGTCCACCGACGCTCCGGCGAGCTGGGCGACCTCCTCGCGGCGCAGCCCGGGGACCCGGCGCCGGGGACCGGCCGGGAGCCCGATGTCGGCCGGGCGGATGCGGTCGCGCCGCGACCGCAGGAAGGCTCCCAGCTCGGTGTACTTCGCAGAACTCATGCCACCATTCTGGGCTCGGCCGGGCCGCCGACCCAGGGGACGACATCCCCTGGTTGCATCGGTCGCGGACGCGCATCGTGGAGGGCATGACCACGAACCACCGAGCTGAAACCCACGAACCGGGGGCCGCGCCGACGGCGGCCCCGGCCCCGACCCCGGCCCCGCGCGTCGCCATCGTCACCGGAGGATCACGCGGCATCGGCCGGGCGGTCTCCCGCAGGCTCGCCCGGGACGGCCTGGCCGTCGTGGTGAACTACGCCCACGACGCGGCCCCCGCCGAGGAGACGGTGGCGGCGATCACCGCGTCCGGCGGGCGGGCGATCCACGCGCAGGCGGACGTGGCGGACGAGCACGCCGTCGCCGCGGTGTTCGACCGGGCGGAGCAGGAGTTCGGCGGCGTGGACGTCGTGGTGAACTGCGCCGGCCGACTCGCTCTGTCGCCGATCGCCGACCTCGACCTCGCCGTGCTCGACGCCATGCACCGCACCAACATCCGCGGCGCCTTCGTCGTCGCCCAGCAGGCCGCCCGGCGCCTGCGTCCGGGCGGCTCCCTGGTCGGGTTCTCCACCTCCGTGGTCGGCACCCAGTTCCCGTCGTACGGCGCGTACGCGGCGAGCAAGGGCGCCATCGAGTCGAGCACGCTGATCCTCGCCCGCGAACTGCGCGGCCGGGACGTCACCGTGAACACCGTCGCCCCCGGACCCACGGCCACGGAGCTGTTCCTCGACGGCAAGACGCCCGAGCAGATCGACCGACTCGCCAAGACCCCGCCGCTGGAGCGGCTGGGCACCCCGGAGGACATCGCCAACGTGGTCGCGTTCCTCACCGGCCCGGAGGGGCACTGGATCAACGGCCAGGTCCTGCGGGCCAACGGCGGCATGGTGTGAGCCTGCGGGGAGCCGTTCCGTCCCTCTATCGCCTTCCGGCACCTCGGAAGAAGCCATTCAAGGAGTAGGACCCATGCCTTTCGCCAACTTCAAGGTCCCCGCCGGCACCATCACCGCCGAGGACAAGAAGAAGATCATCGAGCGCACCACCGACCTGTACGCGGAGATCTACGGTGAGCGGGCCCGTCCCACCACCGTCGTACTCATCGACGAGGTCGCCGACGGCGGCTGGGGCGTCGCCGGCAACGTGCTGACCGCCGCCATGCTCAACGGCGACGCCTGACGCTTGATGTCTGACCTTTGACCGGCCGCCGTCCTGTCGCTCCCCCCGTAAGCGACAGGACGGCGGCTGACTACGGGGCGGGCGTCACTTCCGCCAGTCGGGTGCCATGACCACGGCCTTCAGCTGCTCCACCGAGAACGCGGGCTGGCCCGGCCGGAAGTCGTAGCCGTTCTCGCCGTTCCACTCGTTGAGCAGGATGTTCCGGCCGTCCGGGTAGTACACCTTGGCCGTCCAGTGCAGCAGCGGGTTGACGGCCGTCTTGCCGTTGCCGAACTGGTTGAGCACGAGGAGTGTGCCGTCGGGCAGCGTCTCGTGGACCTCCAGCGGCGTCGGCGTCCCTTCCTCGGCGGACTTCTTGTCGTCGAGCCCGCGCTTGCCGGCCGGCTGGGCGCTGACCGAGATCATGCTGGTGCGCCCCTCGAACGTGACCGTCAGGGCGGCATGCTGGTCGTTCCCCGCAGAGGTCTGCGACCCTTCCGGGAGCAGCTTGGTCAGCGTCGTGAGCAGTTCGGCCGGCGACGGCGTGGCCGCGGTCGGCTCCGGGGTGGTGGTCGTCGGCGGCTCGCCCGGCTTCGGCGCCTTCGGGTGGGCCGGCAGGGCGGCCACGACCCGCTGCCAGGCCGGTGCGGTCACCAGCGAGGTGAGCAGGGCGCTGTCCAGCGGCGGCGTCTCGCGGGTGGCGCTGGCCGGCTGCCCGTTGTACTCGATGATCCGGATCACGGTGCCGTCCGGTGTCGCCCAGGTGGCCCGCCACTCGCGCTTGTTCGCGAGGCTCCGGTCCCGCAGTTTGTCGATCACCAGCACCGAGCCGTCCGGGCGGACGGTGCGGTCGCAGGAGTCCTGCGGTGTCTGGAACGGGTCCATGCAGACGGCCGCCGCAGCGGGCTTCTGCGCGCCGCGCTCGACGTTGTACGTGAGGATGCTCTCGCCCTTGCCGTCGTCGAACCGGAGCACACCGAAGGTCTCGTGCTTGTTGCCCGCCGGCCCCGGAGTGCCGGGCGTCTCCGCCACCTCCTTCTTGACCGAACCGGGCGGCAGCAACGAGGTCACCACCTCCACCACCTCGTCGGCGGTCATCGGCTGCACCGGCGGCTCGGCGGCCACCGCGCCGAAGCCCCCGACCCCCGGGACCCCGACGAACGCCCCCACGCCGCCCACGGCCAGCACCGTCGCCGCGAGGGCCCCCGCCATCGCGGCCCGTCGACGGTTGCGCCGCCGACGTCCACACCGCTCGGCGCCGGCGGCCAGGCTGAAGAGCGCCGTGTCCGGCGCGAGGGCCGCGGCCCCACGCAGCGCCCGGGCGAACTCGCCCTGGAAGTCCTCGAATTCGTCCTCAACCGACATGACGCAGCACCTCCTTGTCCGTGAAGCCCGTTCCCAGCTTGTCCCGCATCCGGGCCAGCGCCCGGCTGCTGCGCGACCGCACGGCCACGCTGCTCAGCCGCATCGCCGCCGCCGTCTCCTCCACACTGCGGTCCTCCCAGAACCGCAGCACCAGCACCGCCCGGTCCTGCTCCGACAGTTCGCCGAGCGCCCGCAGCAGGGTGAGCCGCAGAGCCGGGTCGGGATCGGCGACCGCGACATCCGGCAGCACGTCGGTGACCCGCTCGCCGCTGCTGCGGCGCCGGCGGTGCGAGAGGAAGGTGTTGACGAGGATGGTCTGGGCGTAGCCGCTGGGATTGTCCATCCGCGAGATGCGACGCCACTTCACGAAGACCCGGCCGAGCGCCTCCTGCACCAGGTCCTCGGCGAGATGCGCGTCACCACCGGTGAGGAGGAACGCCGTCCGCAGCAGCTGGCGCCCCCGCGACGCCACGAAGGCCGGAAAGTCGGGCAGCGTCCCCGGCGCGACCGCCGGTGCCTCCGCCCCCTGTATGTGTTCCATGCCCTACTAACGCGATCACGTGGTGTTCTTGTGGCACCGGACTTCCGGCCCATTCGGCGTCCGATTCAGTCCGGACGCCCGTCCTCCCCGGCGCGACCGGGCATTCGCAGGCTGATGACGACGCCCAGGGCGACGGTCGCGAGGGCGAGGAGGGCGAGGAAGGACAGAGTAAGGCCGACAAACAGGTGGATGGCGCTCACGAACGGCCCTTGAGCAGCTCCAGGAGATTGAGGAGCGTCGCGGTCGGCGCATTGCCGAAGCGCACGAGGACGCGTCCGTCGACCATGCCGTCCGTGGTGGCCGAGGGCCAGACGATCCCCAACGCCTTTCCACGCTCGTGGAGTTCGATCAGGAGCGCCTCCACCTCAACTTCGGTGTACGTGCGGATGCGCGGGTCGTGGGGCTCGATCGGGCCATTCGGGCCGATCGAGCCGATCGAGCCGTCGAGCGCGCTCACGCGGCGGCGTCCAGCTCGAACCAGACGGACTTCCCCGACGTACGCGGGTCCGCCCCGAAGCGATCCGTGAGCGAGCGAACGAGGTGCAGACCCCGCCCGGAGAGCTCGTACGGATCAGCGGAGGCTCTCTGCTCGGGAAGGCCCTGACACCCGTCCGCGACGGACACCCGGAGCACCCCCTCCACGAGTACGACGACCACCAGCGGCGCCGGCGACCCCCCGTGCTTCCAAGCGTTGACGAACAGCTCGTGCAACGCCAACTCGGCGTCGCCGACAACCCCACCGGGCCACCCAGCGCGCACGAGCACCTCGCGCAACTCCTCACGGGCGACCGACCAGTCGGGGGGCAGGGGAAGCGTGGACATACGGAGACCTCCGCAAGGGATGGAGTGGATTCCATCGAGCTGCTGACGATCAATCAATCTGAGCCGACCGGCGCAGAGTCATGACATCAGCTCATGCATCGACGATCGGCGGTTGCCGAACGTGTGCAGCTCGTCACACCCAGCATGGAGCCAAGGAGGCGTCCCGTGCAACTCATCTCAGAATTTTGGATATATCCAAATCGAACACCAATCAGGGCCCCTACAGTGGCAGTTACCCAGTGGCGCAGGTGCACGACGCCGAGGCACACTGATCCAGCGAGGCTCAGAGAGGGCGGGGATGGCCGCAGCAGCAGGTCCAACAGTTCGACGGAGGCAGCTCGGCGCCGAACTCCGCCGTCGACGCGAAGAAGCCGGCCTCTCGCACGACGAGGTCTCCGACGCGCTGACCAGCATGAGCCAACCCAAACTCTCCCGCATCGAGAACGGTCGCGGCGCGACCAAGGTCGACGACGTCAAGAAGCTCCTGGCCCTCTACAGGTGCGAGGACACGGATCTCGTCTCCGCACTCGTCGATCTGGCCAAGAACGGCGCACATCGTGGAATGTGGTGGCAGAGCTACGGCGCACACATCGGCCAGGCCCTCGGTGACCTGATCTCCCTTGAGGCCAGCGCCTCGTCCGTTCGCGCCTACGAGGGCGCCTTCATCCCGGGCCTCCTCCAGACACCCGCCTACGCACGCGAGATCATCAAGAAGCTCAGCATGCGCCCCAACGTGAACGTCGAAGCACTGGTCGATGTACGCATGGCTCGCCAAGGTGCCCTGACCAGAACGGAACCGCTGACTCTGTGGGGCGTGATCCACGAGGCGGCCATCCGCTCCGGCGTCGGAGGGCCGAAGGTCATGGCCGAGCAGCTCGCACGGCTGGTGGACCGTGCCAGCCAGCCAAATATCAACATTCAGGTGATGCCGATCGGCGCTCCTGCTCACCACGGCATGGGCGGAGCCTTCACCATCCTCGGTTTTCCACAAAGGCAGGACCTCGATGTAGCACTCGTCGAGGGCACACTGAGCAACTTCTGGGTCGAGGATGCGTCCGATGTGGAGCAGTACGCGGCGAAGTTCGATGCCATCCGGGCTGATGCCTTGGGCTTGGACGACTCGCTCGCCATCATCACCGAACAGAGAGACAACATCACATGACGTTCATTCCGAACGCGGCAGCACTCAGTTTGACTTGGCGCAAGTCGTCCAGGAGCAACGAGTCAACCAACTGCGTCGAGTTCGCAACCTCCGACGGGATCGTCTCCTACGTTCGTGACTCGAAGAATCCTTCCGGCCCGGCCCTGGCACTCACCACTGCCGCGCACGCGGCGTTCATCACGGCAGTCGCCAGCGGCGAGTTCGACTTCGACCTCTTCTGAACCACCCACCCAGCCGAAACCCGACGGCCCGCGCACCTCTTCCGGTGCGCGGGCCGCCCAGCACCCCGACACCTCGGCGACCGCCCTGCCCTCGACGTCGCCACTCGGCTTCATCACCGCACGGAGAGAACGGATCACGTGAGTCACTATCCCGACGCTTCTGCCACCGGTTTCAGCTTCCGGAAGTCCAGCTACAGCGGCGGTAACGAGAACTGCGTCGAGTACGCCCTGGGCCTGCCTCACGGAGTCGCGGTGGCTGACTCCAAGAACCCTTCCGGCCCAGCACTGTCCTTCACCGCAGCAGCCCACTCCGCATTCATCGCGGCAGTCGCCAACGGCGAGTTCGACTTCGGCCTGCTCTGACCTCGGCCTCACCCTCCCGAGCGGCCCCGAAAGGACCCCATGCCGCCCTCCTCCCCCGACCCCATCGACATGACGCGCGGCCAGGTGTTCGGCAGCGTCGCCGAGATATACGACGCGGCCCGCCCCAGCTACCCCGACACCCTCGTCTCCGCCGTCCTCGACTACGCCGCCCTCGGCGACCACCCCGCCCTCGAAGTCGGAGCCGGCACGGGCAAGGCCACCGTCCAGTTCGCCTCGGCGCTCAGCACACCGCTCGTCTGCGTCGAGCCCGACACCCGCATGGCCGACGTCCTACGCCGCAACACCGCACCCCACCCCCACGTCCGCATCGACGTGAGCCCCTTCGAGGACTGGAACCCCGGCGACACCCGCTTCGGCCTCGTCTTCGCCGCGACCTCCTGGCACTGGGTCGACCCGAACCGCCGCTGGGATCTCGCCCACCACGCCCTCGCCCCGGGCGGGGCGGTCGCCCTCTTCTGGAACCCGCTGGGCGTCCGCGACCCCGGGCTCCACGCCGCCCTCGCCGAGGTCGACCGCCGCCACGGGCTCACCCACACACCCCACGCCGTCCTCGCCTCCTCCTTCGGCGACACCCCGGGCCACTGGCCCGACATGCTCGGACACTGGCCGGCCATCGACCGCGCGAAGGACTCCCGCTTCACCGACCTCCACTCCCTCCGCTTCCGCGAGGACGCCCACTACGACACCGACGGCTACATCGCCTACCTCTCCTCCCTCTCCATGTACGCCACCCTCCCCACCGCCCACCGCACCCAGGCCCTCACCGACACCGCCACCATCCTCGACACCCACGCCTCCCACCTCGACGTCACCCGCATCCACGACCTCTTCCTCACCCGCCGCCTCTAACCCCCGCCCACACGGGGAGCAACCCCACGCGCTGCATCGAGTGCGGCGCCCAACTGGGACCATCCCCGCGCGTGCGGGGAGCAGATGATGC